>NZ_LNCE01000047.1:0-235868 GCF_001445815.1 Janthinobacterium sp. Ant5-2-1
CTCACCGACGGGCGCGACCGGTTTACGGGCAAGGCCCTGGCCGTGCTGCGCCCCGCCACTGTGGAACAAGTGGCGGGTATTCTGCGCGCCTGCGCGCAATGGCAGGTGCCCGTCGTGCCGCAAGGCGGCAATACGGGACTGGTGCTGGGCAGCATCCCGGATGCCGCCGGCACTGCCGTCGTGCTGTCGCTGGCGCGCCTGAACGGCATCCGCGCGCTCGATCCCGTCAACCGCACCATCACGGTGGATGCGGGCTGCATTTTGCAAACCATCCAGGAAGCGGCCAGCACCGCCGGCTGTCTGTTTCCCCTGTCGCTGGCGGCCGAAGGCAGTTGCACCATCGGCGGAAATTTGGCGACGAACGCGGGCGGCACGGCCGTGCTGCGCTACGGGAACACGCGCGAACTGTGCCTGGGCCTGGAAGTGGTCACGCCGCAAGGCGAAATCTGGAGCGGCTTGCGCGGCCTGCGCAAAGACAACACGGGCTACGACTTGCGCGACCTGTACATCGGCGCGGAAGGCACCCTGGGCGTCATCACGGGTGCCGTCATGAAGTTGTATCCGCAGCCGAAAGCGTGCATCACGGCGCTGGCCGCCATGCCCTCGCCCGCCCACGCGCTGCGTTTATTAAGCCTGATGCAGGACCATTGCGGCGCCAGCCTGACGGGTTTTGAATTGATGTCGCAGTATTGTCTGCAGCTGGTGGCGGAACAGTTCCCGCAGCTGCCGCGTCCATTCGCCGAAGCCCACGGCCAGTACGTCTTACTGGAATTATCGAGCAGCCAGTCCGAGGCCCACGCCATCGAATTGCTGGAAGCGAGCATCGGCGCGGCGCTGGAAGACGAGTTGATAGCCGACGCCGTCGTCGCCAGTTCCGTGGCGCAGTCCGAGGGACTATGGCAGCTGCGCGAACATATTCCGCTGGCGCAGGCGCAGGCGGGCAAGAACATCAAGCACGATATCTCGCTGCCCATTTCCTGCATCGCCGATTTCATCGCCGTCACGGATGCGGCTTTGGCAACGGCCTTCCCCGGCTGCCAGCTCGTGTGCTTCGGCCACCTGGGCGACGGCAACCTGCACTACAACGTGGCGCCGCCCACCGGCATGACGGACCGTGATTTCCTCGCCAACCAGGACGCGATCAACCGCATCGTGCACGACCAGGTCCATGGCTTTGGCGGCTCGATATCGGCCGAACACGGCATCGGCGCGCTGAAGAAAGACGACCTGGCCCGCTACAAGTCGCCGCTGGAACTGCAGCTGATGCGCGCCGTCAAACAGGCGCTGGACCCGCAGAACATCATGAATCCGGGGAAGATATTGTGAAATCGCCGTCCCTCCTGCTCTGTGCCATGGTCTTGCTGGCCGGCTCCGCCAGTGCGCAGGACGTCTACAAATGCGTACAGGATGGCCACACCAGCTATAGCGCCACGCCGTGCACGGCCGGCCAACTGCAGATCCTGGAAGTCCCCTCGCCTCCGCCTGCCGTCGACAAGGGTGCGGCCACGCGCCAGGAACGGGTGGCCAGCCAGATGGAAGCGGCGCGCAAGCAGCAGGAAAAACTGGAAGACCAGGCCCGTGAACGGGCCGCAAAACAGCTGGAGGCGCGCGACAAGCATTGCGCCCAACTGCGCCTGGAGCAGAAATGGGCGGCGCAGGACGCCGTCGGCGCGGGCGATAAAACCCGCGACACGGCGCAACTGAAAGCGCGGCGCGCCGGCGAACGCCTGGCCGTCGAATGCCTGAATTGAGTGCGCCGCTGGCCAGCCCGGCGACGACGCGCCTGCTGTCGCGCTGGCTGCTGCTGGGCGAATGGCGCGCGCATCCCGTGCGCGCCCTCGTCGCCATCCTCGCCATCGCCATCGGCGTGTCGCTGGGCTTTGCCATCCATCTGATCAACGCCGCCGCCTTCAATGAATTTTCCACGGCCGTCAAAAGCCTGTCCGGCCAGGCCGACGTACAGGTGGCCGGGCGCGAAGCGCTGTTCGACGAAGCCGTCTACCCGCAGCTGGCGCAGCGCGACGGCGTGGCCGTAGCCTCGCCCGTGCTGGAATTGCAAGCCACGGTGGCCGGCAAGAAGGACGCCGGCCCGCTGCACATCCTGGCGCTCGACGTCTTCCGCGCGGGCTTCATCTCGCCCGATCTGATCGGCGCGCCCGCCGAAGGCCAGCCTTTCGACACCCTGGCCGACGACGCCTTATTTCTGTCGCCGGCCGCCTTGCGCTGGCTCGACGTGGCCGAAGGCGGCCACGTCGCCCTGCAATCGGGTACGGGCACGGTCAGCCTGCGCGTGGCCGGTTCGCTGCAGCGGACGCGCGCAGGCCAGCGCATCGCCGTGATGGATATCGGCGCGGCGCAATGGCGCTTCAACAAGCTGGGCAAACTGTCGCGCATCGACCTGAAACTGCGCCAGGGCGTCAACCGCGACGCCTTCCAGGCGGATCTTTCCCGCGCGCTGGAAGCGCAGTACCCGGGGCGCTTCCAGGTGGGCCAGCCGAATGACGAAAACCAGAATAGCCGCAACAATAACCTGAGCCGCGCCTACCGGGCCAACCTGACGGTCCTGGCCCTCGTCGCCCTGTTTACGGGCGCCTTTTTGGTCTTTTCCACGCAGGCCCTGTCCGTCATCCGCCGCCGGGGCCAGTTCGCGCTGCTGCGCGTGCTGGGCATGGAACGGGGCCAGTTGCTGCGCCAGGTGCTGCTGGAAGGCGCCAGCCTCGGTGTCGTCGGCGCCGCGCTGGGCATCGTCGGCGGCTACGCCATGGCCGCCGTGGCCCTGCGCTTTTTTGGCGGCGACCTGGGCGCCGGCTATTTCTCGGGCGTGCAGCCGCAGGTGCAGTTCACGCCCGTCGCCGCCTTCGTCTATTTTACGTTGGGCCTCGGCGTCGCCTTGCTGGGCTGCGCCGCGCCCGCACTGGAAGCGGCCCGCGCGGCCCCCGCCATCGCCCTGAAATCGGGCAGCGAGGAAGTCGTGACGACGCGCCTGGCCAAGACCTGGCCGGCGCTGGCATGTTTGCTGCTGGCTGGCGCCTTGACGTTCCTGCCACCCGTGTTCGAGCTGCCCCTGTTCGGCTATCTGTCCATCGCCCTGCTGCTGATCGGCGCCATCGCCCTGATGCCGCAGCTGGCCGCCGTCGTCTTCCGTTTCCTGCAGCGCGCCTGGCTGCGCACGGACACGAGCAAACATGCGCCCGTGCGCAGCCTGACCCTGGCGCGCCTGGCGAACGCCTCGGGCCAGGCCGGTATCGCCCTGGGCGGCGTGCTGTCGAGCTTTAGCCTGATGGTGGCGATGGCCATCATGGTGTCGAGTTTCCGCGTCTCCGTCGACGACTGGCTGCTGCAGATCTTGCCCGCCGACGTGTATGCGCGCACGGCCGCCAGCGGCGGCACGGCAGGCTTGAACCCGCGCGAACAGGCCAGCATCACGGCCCTGCCCGAGGTGGCCAGAGTGGATTTCCAGCGCGTGCGCTCGCTGTCGCTGGCGCCCGACCGCCCCAACGTGATCTTGCTGGCGCGCCCCATCAATTTGCAAGACCCGGGCAAGAGCATGGTGCTGGTGGGCGACACCCTGCCCGTGCCCAATGGCGCGAAACCCGTGTGGCTGTCCGAGGCGGCGGCCGACCTGTATAACGTCAAACCGGGCCAGCAGATAGCCTTGCCGCTGGCCGGCGGCTTGCACCAGTTCTTTGTCGCCGGCATCTGGCGCGACTATGCGCGCTCTTCCGGCGCCATCCAGATGCCGCTGGACGACTATCGCGCGCTGACGGGCGACCTCGATGTCAGCGATGCGGCCCTGTGGCTGGCCAAGGACGCCACGGGCGACGAACTGCAGCAGCGCCTGAAAAGCCTGCCCTTCGGCGCCAGCTTGGAAGTGTCGAACCCCTCGGCCATCCGCGCCCTGAGCCTGCAGATTTTCGACCGCAGCTTCGCCGTCACGTATCTGCTGGAAGCCATCGCCATCGTCATCGGCCTGTTTGGCGTGGCCGCCACGTTCTCCGCGCAGACCCTGGCGCGCGCGCGCGAATTCGGCATGCTGCGCCACGTGGGCGTGACACGCGGTCAGATTTTATCCATCCTGGCGCTGGAAGGCGGCGCGCTGACGGCGCTGGGCATCGCCACCGGTTTTGTCCTGGGCTTGTTGATCAGCTTTGTGCTGGTCTTCATCGTCAATCCCCAATCGTTCCACTGGACCATGCAACTGCACCTGCCGTGGTCCTTGATCGCCACCGTGGCCGGCGCCCTGTTGACGGCAGCCGCCGCCACGGCGCTGATCGCAGGCCGCCAGGCGCTGTCCGCTGGCCCCATCCGCGCCGTCAGGGAGGACTGGTGATGCGCCATATCGCCATCTTGCTGCTTGCTCTGGCCCTGCCTGCCCTGGCCGCGCCGCCCGCCTTCGCCCCCGTCACGCCGCTGCCGGCCGGCCAGACCCTGCGCCTGCCGCACGACTTCGGCGCCCATCCCGCGTATAAAACGGAATGGTGGTACGCCACGGGCTGGGTAAAAACCGCCGGCGGCGAGCAACTGGGCTACCAGGTGACCTTCTTTCGCAGCGCCACGGCCACGGATGCGGACAACCCCAGCGCATTTGCGCCCAAGCAGCTGATCATCGGCCATGCGGCCCTGTCCGACCCGAAAGTGGGCAAGCTGCTGCACGACGAGAAAAGCGCGCGCGAGGGTTTCGGCCTGGCCTACGCCAAGGTGGGCGACACGGACGTGAAACTCGACGACTGGCGCATGCAGCGGCAAGCGGACGGCAGCTACCGGGTCAGCCTCGCCGCGCGCGAATTCAACTTGCGGCTGACCCTCGCCCCGAGCCAGCCCGTGCTGCTGCAAGGCGAGAACGGCTACTCGCGCAAGGGCGCGCGGCCCGCGCAATCGAGTTACTACTACAGCAAGCCGCAGCTGCGCACAACGGGCACGATCGCGCGCGCGGGCGGCAAGCCGGAAGCCGTGACGGGCGCCACCTGGCTCGATCACGAGTGGTCAAGCCAGGTGCTCGATGAAGATGCCAGCGGCTGGAACTGGATAGGCGCCAACCTCGATGACGGCGGCGCCCTGATGGCCTTCCAGATCCGCAGCAAGACAGGTGCTAAACTATGGGCGCACGCGACATGGCGCGATGCGTCCGGTAAGATGACGCAGTTCGCGCCCGGCGACGTCGATTTCACGCCCACGCAGCTGTGGCGCTCGCCCCGCACGCAAGCCGAATACCCGGTCGCCACCGAAATCCGCACGGGTGCCACGCGCTGGCACATCAAGCCGCTGCAAGCGGACCAGGAACTCGATTCGCGCCGCTCGACGGGGGCCGTGTACTGGGAAGGCGCCGTGACGGTGGAGCGCGACGGCCAGCCGGTGGGCCGCGCCTACCTGGAAATGACGGGCTACGTCCAGCCGATGAAGTTATAAGCAGTACCGTATATGTAAATCAAAGCGAAAAACAATGACAACCAGCACAGAAACAGGCAATACGAGCACAGCAACCGCCGCAAGCACCGCAACCACGCCCGACACCGGCACCAGCCGCGAACTGAAAAAGGGCAGCCTGGCCGCCTTCAAGGGCTTGATGCCCTTTCTGACGCCGTACCGCAAGCAGTTCTTCCTGGCCGGTATCGCGCTGGTGGTGGCCGCCGCCTCGACCCTGGCCATTCCGGCCGCCTTCAAGCAGATGATCGACCTCGGTTTCGGCGGCGCGGCCGGTTCAAGCAGCATCCAGCACGTCGACCTGGTGTTCCTCGCCCTGTTCGGCGTGGCGTCTATCCTGGCGCTGGCCACGGCGGCCCGCTTCTATACGGTCTCGTGGCTGGGCGAGCGCGTCACGGCCGACATCCGCAGCGCCGTGTACCGCCACGTGGTCACGCAAAGCCCCGCCTTCTTTGAAACGACGCAGACGGGCGAAGTCCTGTCGCGCATCACCACCGACACGACCTTGATCCAGGCTGTCGTCGGCACCAGTATCTCGATGGCGCTGCGCAATGTGCTGCTGTTCCTGGGCGGCCTGGTGATGCTGTTCGTCACCAGCGCCAAGCTGGCGGGCATCATCATCGGCTTGCTGATCCTCGTCGTCGTGCCCATCATCGTGTTTGGCCGACGTGTGCGCAAGCTGTCGCGCGATTCGCAGGACCGCATCGCCGACGCGTCGGCCATGGCCGGCGAAATCCTCAACGCCATGCCCACAGTGCAGGCGTTTACGCACGAGAAAATCGAATCGAAACGCTTCGGTGACTCCGTCGAAGGCGCCTTCATGACGGCCATGCGCCGCATCCGCGCCCGCGCCCTGCTCACCATGATCGCCATCCTGCTGGTCTTCGGCACCATCGTGTTTGTCTTGTGGCTGGGGGCGCGCGCCGTGCTGGAAGGCTCGATGACGGGGGGAGATTTGGGCCAGTTCATCCTGTACGCATCCATCGTGGCCGGCGCCATCGGCGCCCTGTCCGAAGTGATGGGCGAAGCGCAGCGCGCGGCCGGCGCCACCGAGCGCCTGCTGGAACTGATGGCCGTCAAATCGGAAATCGAATCCCCGGCCACGCCGCTGCCGCTGCCCGCGCGCGCCGCCACCGGCGCCTCGCTGTCGCTGGACGATGTCATGTTCTCGTACCCCTCGCGTCCCGATACTGCAGCGCTCGATCACGTCAGCCTCGACATCCGCGCCGGCGAAACGGTGGCCGTCGTGGGCCCGTCCGGCGCCGGCAAGACCACGCTGTTCCAGCTGTTCCTGCGCTTCTATGACCCGCAAAGCGGCAGCATCCGCCTCGACGGCGTCGATATCAAGCAGCTTGACCTGCACACCCTGCGCGACGCCATCGGCATCGTGCCGCAAGATACCGTGATCTTCTCGGCCGACGCGATGGAAAACATCCGCTACGGCCGCGCCGGCGCCAGCGACGCGGAAGTCATCGCGGCCGCGAAGATGGCGGCCGCCCACGAATTCATCGAGCGCCTGCCGAACGGCTACAAATCCTTCCTCGGCGAACGGGGCGTGCGCCTGTCCGGCGGCCAGCGCCAGCGCATCGCCATCGCCCGCGCCCTGCTGAAAAATCCGCCCCTGCTGCTGCTTGATGAAGCGACGAGCGCGTTGGACGCGGAATCGGAACGCCTGGTGCAAAAGGCGCTGGAAGCGGCCATGGTGGGACGCACCACCGTCATCATCGCGCACCGCCTGGCTACCGTCCAGCGGGCCGACCGCATCATCGTCATGGAAGACGGCAAGATCGTCGAGACGGGCACGCACGCGTCACTGGTCGCATTGGGTGGCATCTATGCGAATCTGGCGGCCCTGCAATTCCATCACGTACAACTCAATTAAACAGAACCATCATGAACGCACTTTTCCACGCCAACCTGGGCATCACCGACTTCTGGACCTTTTTGCTGGGGACGATCTTCATCGTCATCCTGCCAGGCCCCAATTCCATGTATGTGCTGTCGGTCGCGGCCCAGCGCGGCGTGCGCACCGCCTACCAGGGCGCCTTCGGCATCTTCGCCGGCGACCTGATATTGATGGTGCTGTCGGCCTGCGGCGTGGCCTCCCTGCTGAAAGCCAGCCCGGCCCTGTTCTATGTGGTGAAATACATCGGCGCGGCCTACCTGGGCTGGATCGGCTTGCAAATGCTGATCGGCTGCTGGCGCAAGCTGCGCGCGCCCGCGCCGGCCGACGGTGAAGCGCCTGCCGCGCCAGCGCCCGTCAAGGAAAG
Organism: Janthinobacterium sp. Ant5-2-1; assembly: GCF_001445815.1. Taxonomy (NCBI): domain Bacteria; kingdom Pseudomonadati; phylum Pseudomonadota; class Betaproteobacteria; order Burkholderiales; family Oxalobacteraceae; genus Janthinobacterium; species Janthinobacterium sp. Ant5-2-1. The sequence goes on from NZ_LNCE01000047.1 coordinate 7,692, forward strand.
CGATCCATTCCGCAAGGCCCTGATCATCAGCCTGATGAACCCGAAAGCCATCCTGTTCTTCATTTCCTTCTTCATCCAGTTCGTCGACCCGGCCTTCCCGAATCCCGTGCTGTCCTTCGTCGGCCTGGGCCTGATTTGCCAGGTGATCAGCTTTACCTATCTGACGGCCATCATCTTTGTCGGCGCCCGCCTGGCCGACACCTTCCGCCGCCGTCGCCGCCTGTCGGCCGGTATGGGCGGCGGCGTGGGCGCCATGTTCATCGGCTTCGGCGCGAAACTGGCTACGGCCACCTTGTAAGGAAAACACCGTGAACGAACTTGAGCTGCGCCAGCGCTGCCACACCGTCCTGCCCGGCCACCGCCAGCCCACCCCAAGCGCCACCTTCGCCGCCATGGCCGCCTGGTGCGACGCCAACGACATCGCGCACGACACCTATGGCGAAGGCGCGCTGATCGAACAGTTCGAGAACAAGGTCGCCAGCCTGCTCGGTTTCGAAGCGGCCATATTCTGCATCACGGGCACCATGACGCAGGTCACGGCCCTGCGCCTGGCGTGCCAGGACCGGGGCTCGCGCCTGGTCGCGCTGCACCCCACTTCGCATATCCTGCGCCACGAGCGGGGCAACCATGAATTGCTCGATCACTTCAAGGGTTTGATACTCGGCGACCCGCACCGTCCGTGGACGGTCGACGATTTGCGCGCCGTGCCCGATGCGCTGGGCGCCGCGCAGGTCGAACTGCCGATGCGCGAAATCGGCGGCCAGTGCCCGTCATGGGACGCGTTGAACGACATCAAGCGGCACTGCCGCGACCACAATATCCATTTGCACATGGATGGCGCACGCCTGTGGGAAGCGCAAGCAGGTTTCAACCAATCCCTGCCCGCCATCTGCGGCGGCTTCGATTCCGTCTACGTGTCGCTGTACAAGGGCATCGGCGGCCTCGGCGGCGCCGTGCTGGCCGGCAGCCGCCCCTTTGTCGAACGGGCGCGCGAATGGTTCCGCCGCCAGGGCGGCAACATCGTGCACCGCACGCCGTACGTGGTGGCCGCCGCCATGCAGTTCGATGCGCGCCTGGCCGCCATGCCCCGCTATTTCGCACGCACGCAGTGGCTGTACGCGCAGCTGCGCGACTTTCCATCGATTGCCGTCAATCCCGCCTCCCCGCAGGCCAACATGCTGCACCTGCACCTGCCCGTCTCGCGCGAGCGGGCCATCGCCATCCGCAACCAGCTGGCGGAAGACCATGGCATCTGGCTGTTCGGCCGCGCCAGCCACGCCGCCCTGCCCGGGCACAGCGTGGTGGAATGGTATGTGGGCGATAATTTGCTGGACCTGCCCGATGACACCGTGCGGCTGGCATTGACCCTGCTGGATCAGACCATGCGCATGAAAGCCTGAGCAACGCAGGTCGAGGTAGGTCGGGTAGGTCGGGTTAGCGCGCAGCGCGTAAGCCGACAACACTACAGTCGTCACCAAAAAAAAAGCGCCCGAAGGCGCTTTTTTCATTTCATGGCGGCCGGGTCGGCCGCCACTACCTGCTTAGAACTTGTAGTTGTAAGCGAGACCGATCAACTGCATGCGGGTCTTGAACAGGCCCTTGGTGGTTTCACCGTTGCCGGTGCAGCCAGGGGTCACCGGCGAGCAGTCATTCTTGTAGTTGACGTCAGCATCCTTGAAGTCGATGAAGCTGTAAGCCAGGTCGAGCGAGGAATTGGCGTTCAGCTTCCAGTTCGCGCCGATCGAGTACTGCATGCGGTCGCTGTCCGGCAGGGCTGGATGACGCAGCTCGGCGCTGCGCACTGGCGCCTGGTCATGCGCGATACCGGCGCGCAGCAGCAGGTTTTCGCTGTATTTGTAGTTGGTGCCCAGCGATACGCGGTAGGTGTTCTTCCACTGCTGGCGGATGCGCTCGGCGCCTTCGGTCGTCGGCGGGAACTGGATGTCCAGGTTCTGCAGGCGCGAAGTGCGGGTCCAGGTGACGTCGCCCATCAAGGCCCAACGATCATCCATCTGATGGAAGGCGTTGATCGACAGGGTTTCCGGCGTGCGCACTTCCACCAGCGCCTTGGAGTTGACCTTGTTCGATGCCTTGGCGATGAAGGCGTTCACGGCGGCGTTGTCCGACACTTGCGAGAAGTCCCAGATCGTGTCGCCTTTCAGCTTGTGCGAAATCGACGAACGGTAGGAAATACCGAAACGCGTGCCTTCATTCATCTGGTACAGATAGCCCAGGTTGAAGCCGAAGCCCCAGTCGTCGCCATCCATAGAGGCGTGGCCATCCTTGGCGCCCTTCAGCGCGGCGCCGGCTGCCTGCGCTGCGGCCAGGCCCTGCGTCTTGGCGATATTGGCCAGGAAGGCTTGCGACGCGGCTGGCGCGTGCTGGGCCAGGAAGGCCACGGAACCCGGCACGTCGACCGCCTGGCCCAGTTCCGCCTTCATGTGTTCCGCGGTAACGCCGAAACCGAAGGAATGGTGTTCATTGACCTTGAAGGAAACGGAAGGATTCAGGGCGATGGCTTCGAGCTTGATGTTGGTGATCGCATAGCGGCCGCTCCAGTCATTGCCGTAATCGAGCTTGGCGCCGTAAGGCACGAACAGGCCCATGCCGACGGTCCATTGCTCATTGACCTTCTTGCTCGCATACAGGGCTGGCGCAAAGACGGCGTCCGGCGCGTAATCCTTGGTCGTGCCGCCCGGCGTACGGCCGGTGAAGGTCTTCGAACCCGTGTCCTGGTAAGTCGAATGCGGTACCACCAGGGTGCCGCCGCCAACGAGTTGCGTGCCTTCCAGGCGCGACATGCCGGCCGGGTTGTAGAAAATGGTCGACGCGTCGGCCGCTTCTGCGCCGTTGGCGTCGGCCGAACCCTGGCCCGATACGCTTTGCGAACCAAAACGGTAGCCCGATGCTTGTGCGGTGGAAGAGATGCCGGCGAACGCGGCAACGATCAGGAGGGGCAGATATTTATGTTTCAAGTTAGTCTCTCTTTATTATATGAAGTGTCTTCGGCACACTATCGCGGGCATCTCAACTGCCCCGTCTTGCGCTTTTCTTGCCGCCGTGAACTCCAATTCACTGACGGCATGAGCGAAGCATATAATATTTTTTAGAAAAAAGCGAACGTTCGCTCTTTTTATGAAACAGCGTTGTTTTCCTCGCCAATCACGGCGTTCTACAGGGCCAGTGCCGGGGCTGGAAGCGGTATCAGAAAGCGCTGATGCATCAGCGCCAGCATCTGTTCGGCCGGCACAGGGCGCGAGATGAAATAGCCCTGCACTTCATTGCATTGCAGCACGCGCAGAATGTCGAGCTGCTCGCGCGTCTCCACGCCCTCGGCCACCACGCTCATGCCCAGCGCATGCGCCATCGACAGGATGGCGCGCACGAAGACCTCGCCCTGCTCCGAGCGGCCCAGCTCCATGGTGAAGGCGCGGTCGATCTTCAAGCCATCCATGGCGAACTTCTGCAACTGCGACAGCGAAGAGTATCCGGTGCCGAAATCGTCGACCAGCAGGCGTACGCCCAGCGCGCGGATGGCCGACAGCTGCTCCACGGCGCGGTTCTGTTCATCCATCATGGCCGATTCCGTGATTTCCACCTCGATCAGGCGCGCATCGATGCGGTGGCGCGTCAGCGCGGACGCCAGCACCTGGTGCACGTCGCCACGCCCGAACTGGCGCGCCGAGACGTTGATCGACACGGGCACCAGTTCCAGTCCGCTGGCCTGCCAGCGCGCCATCTGCAGGCATACTTTTTCGATGACGACTTCGCCCAGCTGTGAAATCAGGCCGCTGCTCTCGGCCACGGGAATGAATTCCAGCGGCGGCACCATACCGTGCTGCGGATGGTGCCAGCGCACGAGCGCCTCCATGCTGCACAGCTGCCCGCTCATGGCGTCGACGCGCGGCTGGTAGACGACGAGAAACTGGTCCTGCTCCAGCGCCGCCACCAGGCTTTGCTCGAGTTCGCGGCGGCTGCGGATAGTTTCGAACAGTTCCGGCTGGAAGAAGCGGTGATGGCCCTTGCCCGCCACTTTCACGGCATACATGGCGATGTCGGCGTTCTTCAGCAGCACATCCGTCTCGGCGCCATCGCGCGGATACAGGCTGATGCCGATCGAAGCGCCCATCTTGTGGCGTTCGCTGCCCAGGTAAAACGGTTCGTCGAAGGCGATGGCGATGCGTTGCGCCACCTGCTCGGCACGGCTGTCGTCTTCCACCGGGTCGAGCACGACGACGAATTCGTCGCCGCCCAGGCGCACCACGTGGTCGCCCGGCCGCAGCACGGCCTTCAGACGCAAGGAGGCGGCACGCAACACTTTATCTCCCTCGGCGTGGCCCTGCGTGTCGTTGATATCCTTGAAGCCGTCGAGGTCGATGAACAGCAACGCCAGCATGCGCCGCGCGACAGCGGCGCGGCCAAGCGCACCGGGCAGGAATTGCTGCAGCCAGTAGCGGTTGGGCAAGCCCGTCAAGCCGTCTTCGGTGGCCAGGCGGCGCAAGTCGCGCTCGTGCTCCTTGGCCGTGCTGATGTCTTGCAGGGTGACGGCCAGGCGGTCGCCGCTGCGCACCAGGCGCCGGCGTATCCAGCGCAGCTTGAAGGGGTTGCCTTCCGGCAGCTCGATCTCTTCCTCGGAAAAGCCGGAAACCATGGCGGCCCGGTAATTATGGATCAGGTCGCGGAAATACGGTTCATGGGCGCGCGACTGCAATCGCATGCCCAGCAATTGTTCGCGCCGCACGCCGAAATAGCCGGCGCCCGGCTCGTTGCAGTCGACCATCTCGAAATCGAGGATGCTGCCATCCGCACCGCGCAGGGCGGCAATGATATAAAAGCCGTCGCTCGTGCCTTCGGTTGCCATGCGGTAGGCATTGCGCACGCCTTCGGACTGGTGGTGGCGCCACGCCAGGCGCAGCGACAGCACGGTGGCGATGGCGGTAAAGGCCAGCAGCAGCAAAGTGACGGCCAGGGCGATGCCGATATAAATCGTGCGCGTCTCCTCGTAGGGGTGCAGCATTTCGCCATCCGACAGTCCGACCACGGCCGTAAACGGATAGGCTTTCAGCGCTTGCCATCCCACGTAGCGGCTTTGCTTGTCGGAAAAAGCGATCCGGCCGCTCGAATGCAGGGCGCCGCTCTCCGTTTCCAGGAAACTGGTGTCGAGAAATGGCGTGCCTTCACCGCTCCGTGTCGGCAGTACGCGCGCGCCGAGGCGCGTGCTGAACAGCTCGCCCTCCTCGCCTACCATGGCGGACATGCCGAACTTGCCGAAATTGACGCTGTTGTAGAATTCGGAAAAATAGCTGGAATGAATCGAGATCAGCAGCACGCCGTCGAAATTGCCATCTTCGTCTTCCAGCCGGCGCGTGAAATGCACGAGGCTTTCGTCGGCGCCGGGCGCCGTGGCCTGATCGTCCACATTGGCCGCATTGGCCCGCCCCAGCGCGATGCGCAGGGCGCTGGAATTGCTGCGCCAGTGGCGCAGCAGGAAATCGCTGCGTTCGTTGACCCGCAGGCGCTGCAGCGGCGCCGTGGCCGTCACGGGGTGGCCCTTGCGGTCAAGGATGGCGACGATGGCAAATTGCGGCAAGGCATACATGCCCTGCGTCTTCAATTGATCGAGCCGCAACTGGCCGCGCGAATTTTCCCACTCATACTTGAGCTGCAAGGTCAGCTGATCCATCTGCTCCAAGGTGCGCAGCAGATACTGGCCATACGCTTTCGACAACGAGGACACGCTGTCGAGCGCCTGCTGCTGCGCCACCTTCTTTTCCGCCTCCAGTTGCAGCAAGGTGGCCGTCCACAGCACCGCGCACAGGACGAGACCCAGCAAGGGCCAGGCCAGGATCAGGCGCAAGTTGGCCTTGAGGAAATCGGCCCTGCTCATCTCCACCACGGCGCCGTTATTATTATTTACAAATTGTCGCAAGAACATGGTGCAGCGTCTGCCGTTTCTGTGCATTTCTTTAAGGACACACAAATTACCACAGAGTCATGTTTACAGGTAAGACAGCAGTGTAATTAGTGTGCGGTAGTCGGCGGCCCGCATCCAGCCTGTCGCGCCTGCGTTACAATCACCATCCTTACCGTTGGAGAAATACATGCAGCAATATCAAGATTTGATCAAGACCGTGCTCGAAACGGGCAGCTGGCAAGACAACCGCACGGGCATCCGCACCCTGAGCGTGCCGGGCGCCATGATGCGTTTCGACTTGGCCAACGGCAATTTCCCTGCCGTGACAACCAAGAAACTGGCTTTCAAATCCGTGATCGGCGAACTGTGCGCCTTCCTGCGCGCCTCGCGCAACGCGGCCGAATTCCGCGCGCTGGGCTGCAAGGTGTGGGACCAGAACGCCAATGAAAATGCGCAATGGCTGGCCAACCCCTACCGCGAAGGCGAGGATGACCTTGGTCCCGTGTACGGCGTGCAATGGCGCCAATGGCCCGCCTATAAACTGCTGGACGCCGCCAAACCGGAGCAAATCGCCGACGCGCAAGCCAACGGTTTTACCTTGGTCGCCCCCATCGTCGAGGACGGCGTGCAAAAAGTGCTGCTGTACAAGGCCGTCGACCAGTTGCGCGAATGCCTGGACACCATCATGACCAACCCGGGCAGCCGGCGCATCCTGTTCCACGGCTGGAACCCGGCCGTGCTGGACGCCGTCGCCCTGCCCGCCTGCCACTTGCTGTACCAGTTCATCCCGAACGCCAGCACGCGCGAAATCTCGCTGTGCTTATATGTGCGCAGCAACGATATCGGCCTGGGCACGCCGTTCAACATCGCCGAAGGCGCGGCCCTGCTGCACCTGGTGGCGCGCCTGACGGGCTACACGCCGCGCTGGTTCACCTATTTCATCGGCGACGCGCACATCTATGAAAATCACCTCGACATGGTGGAAGAGCAACTCAAACGCACGCCCTTCCCGGCGCCCAGGTTTGTCATTTCCGACCGCGTGCCCGATTACGCCAAGACGGGCAAGTACGAGCCGGAATGGCTGGAAAAGATCGAGCCGTCCGATTTCTCGCTGGAAGGCTATGAGCATCACGCGCCCATCAAGGCCGCGATGGCCGTCTGATGGCCATCGCACCGCTGGCAGCACTGCACCGCAAGCTGTTTGACGAAACGGATGGCAGCAAGTTCGCCCGGCTGAAAGAACGGTTGCTGAAAAAGCATGCCGCAGACGAGCGGCAAGACGTGCTCGAGATCCTGATGGCGTATGCGCGCGATGGACAGCTGCTGCACTGGCGCGCCTTCCTGATGACCGATATCGTCGCCTTGGCCGAGCCGGGAGAATACGGTGACTTTTTCAGCTGGAGCCTTGAGATGGACGGCCTCGCCTACTGGGGCGTGGACGGCATGCTGAAAAGCATGGGCAATGAAGCCTATGCCCGGCTGGTGGCCCTGTCCACGGCGGAAGATGCCAAGCTGAGCGTGCGCGCCAAGGCCGTCAAAAGCCTGGCCGTGTTCAGCCGCCAGCCTTTCGATGCCGGCTTGCCGACAGACCCCGGCCACTGGAAAGCGGAGCAGCTGCGCCTGACCGATGTTCTGGCCTGGCAGCGCGATGGCTACCCCGATGGCGCAGGCCATGCGCTGCCCGTCACGCATGCGGCGCTCGAGGACCCGCGCTCGCCGCTGGAAAAAGCTGCGGCCAGGCTGGAGAAAAAACTGGCGGCCAGACGCAAGAAGGAGCAGGACCTGGCCCAGCCATCGAACTGGCTGACCATCGCCAGCGCGGCCGACATGGCCGGCATCGCGCAGCGCTGGACCTTGCCGGAGCACTACCGGCGCTTCATCGCTTGCCATTCGCCGCTGCGCGTGTTTATCGACAGCCAGCAATATTTCCAGGGCTTGAGCCTGTACGGCGCGGCCGAACTCGTCAAGGCCCAGCACGGCTACGCCTGGAATCCCGTCAGTCAGGAAACCATCGCCGGCTGGCCGGATCAATACCTGGTGATCGCCGACGCGGGCGCCGATCCGTATTGCCTGGACCTGGGCAACATCGTCGATGGCGATGCGCCCGTGTATCACGCCGAGCATGGCATGGGCACATGGCGCTTCGAGCGCCATGTGGACAGTTTCATCGACTTCCTGAACGAGATCGCGGCAGCGGCCTAGCCCGGTTCCCCTCCCGGGCCGGGACCGCCAGGGCCACCTGGCCCGCGTCCGCCCGGCGGCCCGAAGCGCGGTTCGCGGTCGCCCTCTTTCGCCGCCGACGTGGCGCCGCCCAAGCGGTACGACAACCCCACATAAATCATGCGTCCATCGAAGCGCCGCGTGCTCGTCTCGCGCAGGGACGCGCTGTTGATGACGGTTTCCATTTTGTTGCTGCTGAACACGTCGGTCACGTTCATGACCAGGCTCAGCTGCGGTGTCACCGTGTGGCGCCAGCTCACATTCAAGGTATTGTTCGGCGAGCGGTAGCCCTGCCCCGACAGCATCTTGCCTTGCATTTGCAGGGCCAGCTGTAGTTGGTTGGCCGCATCGAACTGGTAATTGAGACGCGCGCGGCCGCTCAGGGCGTTGGCCGTGCGCGTGCTGCGGTTGCCCAGGTCGTCGGAACTCGTCTGCTGGCTGCGCGCCAGATTGCCGCTCGTGTTCAATGTCAACGATGGCGTCAGCTTGCCGCTGACGCTGAACTCCAGGCCGCTCGAATGGCTGCCTGCGCCGTTTTCCCGCGTGGTCAAGAGCACATTGTCGCTGATAAAGTAGCGATAATCGACGATGGCGTCCGTGTCGCGCCGGTGGTAGGCGCGCAAGCTGCTTTCCAGGCCCGCGATCTTCGTTTCATAGCCGATCTCGAATGAATCCGTCTGCGTGGGTTTCAGCTTCGGATTGCCGGCCGACACATTGAATTCGTCGCGGTAGACCACGTACGGATTCAGGTCGCCCGCGTTCGGACGGCGGATGCGGTGCGCATAGCTGAAACGCAGATTGCTCTCGTCGCTGACTTTATAGGTAGCGAACAGGCTGGGAATGTAGTTGACGTAGTTGTTGCCAGCCTCGACGCCGCTCGTAATCTGGCGCACGTTCAAGTCCGTGTATTCGGCGCGCAAGCCGGCCAGCGCGCCCCAGCGCTCGGTCAGGCGCATCTGGTAGGAGCCGTACAGCGCGACGGTGCGCTCGTCGAGCTCGAAACGGTTGCTGCGCAGGGGGTTGACGATTTCCGCCAGACTGCCCGGGTTGATGTCCGTATATAAAGTGTCGAAACTGCTCTTGTTGTCGGCCACCTTGTAGCCGAGCTTGGCCGTGCCGCCCGCCAGCGGACGCTCGTAGTCGCCGCTGAAGTCGACGATGCGGTTGCCCGTTTCGCTGTGCTGGCGCGCGCGGCTGTCGAAGGCGTTGACGGGCGTCACCGCGTAGGTATTGGCATAATCGCTGTCGCTCTCGTTGGTCGACGACGATACGCGCAAATCGATTTTGAGGGTTTCACCCGGCAATTCTCCCTTGTGGTCGTAGCGCGCCCCCCAGCTGTAGTTGCGGCTGTCGCCATTGCGCACGGTGCTGCGCACATAGTCGCCGATGGTGCTGCCCGTGCTGTCGCCATTGATGTAGCGGTCGAGCGAGCGCTGGTCGTTGCTGCGGCCGTTGTACGACACGCTGGCGGCCAGGGTGTCGGTGGCGTTCAGGTTGTAATTGACGGTGCCGTGCAAGCCCAGCGAGTCGTTCAAGCCGTTGCTGGTGGATTGCTGGCTGCTGGGGGCGAAGGCGCCAGTGCCGCGTTCCAGGCGTTCACGGCTGACCTCGCCCACGGAATTGCGGCCGTCATGGCGCACATTGATGCCGCCCTGGTAGCCCCACGGGCCTTCATTGTAGGTGCCGGACACGGAACTGTTGTAGCGCCCCGCGATGCCCGCATTCGCGTTGACGGTGGCAAAGCCGCCCGGCTTGCGGTTGCGCCGCATCACCAGGTTCAGGATGGGCCCGCCACCGGCCTCGTTGCCGAACTGGGCGCCGGGATTATTGATCACTTCCACGGATTCGATATCGTCGGCCGCCATGGCGTTCAGGGTGGCGCCGCGCGAATCGCCCTGCAGCATGGCGGACGGCTTGCCATCGATCAATATCTGCACATTGCTGCTGCCGCGCAGGGACACGGAACCGTCGGGATCGACGGCCACCGACGGCACGTTATTCAAGGCATCGGCCGCCGTGCCGTTGCTGCTGCCCACGTCGGACTTGACGTCGTAGACTTGCCGGTCGATGCGGCCCGTGGGACGTTCCGCCGTCACGCTGACGGAAGGCGGCGCATCGGCAGCGGGCACCTTGGCTGGCGCGGGCTTGACGACGGTGTCGCCGCTGGTAGTCGTGGTTTGGGCCTGAACAGCGGCGCCGGAGACGAGCAGGCTGCTGCCCGCCAGACAGTGAAAGAGGATTTTATGCATTTGCTTAAAAAATAATGGAGACGCTACGGATGAGGCGCTACGCCGCAGCGTGAGGGCACAGTGAAAGCATGCCACGACTCCATTGCGCAAAGCAAATGCGAACCATTGTTATTTACTTCAATTTACAAATCTCTTGCACTTGTGGTCATACAGCCTCATCCGATGGCCACTACCTCAGCAAGCCATTGCCGCGCGCCAATTTCAGCCAGCCCGGATATTCCGTCATCAACAGGTCATACAGTTCCGCATCGCTGTGCTCGTCGGGCGAGCTGACGGAAAAGTAATTGGCGTTGTCGACCAGGCGTCCCTGCAATTCGTCGAGCTTTTCCAGGAACGGGAAGTCGGAATCGGCAAAGGCGGAAAGAAACTTGCTTTTCGACTTGCGTCCCTTGCCGATGCCCATGAATTGCCAGAAGATGGCTTCGTTGCTGGCCCATCGCAATTGCTTTTCCGTCGTTGCCTGGTCGCTCGTGCCGCCATCCGTCACGAACATGACGTACACGGGCAGCTCGGCCGCGACGGGCCGCGTGCGCTCGCCGCCGGCCTTGTCGGGGAAATAAAACGCGCGGATCGCCTGCATGGCGGCGCCATAGCGCGTATCGCCTTCCAGCGGATGGCGCTGTATGGCCTGGCCCACATAGGTATTGCAGTTGTTCAAGGCCATGGGCGCCGGGTGGTGGACGTCCTTGCCGAACAGGAAAACGTCGATCTCGCCATCATCGTCGAACTTGCAGCCCAGGGCCAGGATGCGCTCGGCAAAACGCTGCACCAGCCCCTCTTTATACAGCCGTCCCATGGAGCCGGAAATATCGAGGCACAAGCAGACCTTGGCGCGGTGGTCCGATAGCCCCACTTTTTGCAGGGACACGCCCGCCTGCTTGACGAGGCTGACCAGTTGCGGCGCTTCCCGTTCAACGCGCTTTTCCAGGTTGATCTTTGCCTGCTGGATTGCCGACGCCGCGGCAGGCGCGGCCTGGTCGACTTCGCCGCCGAAGTGGCGCACCAGCGCATCGAGTCCGCCATTGAAACCTTGTCCCACGGCCATGCAGCGCCAGCCGCCGTCCTTGCGGTAGATTTCAAGCAGCATGACGGCTTTTTCCTGTGCGAAATCCGTACCGGCGAAGGCAAAGCGGGCCAATTCGCGTCCGCCCGCCTGCAGGCGCACGTGGCCAGACTGCAGCTGCGACATCACGCCGCCGCCATCGATGGACGCCGTGACGACGAGGCGGTCTATGCCGGCCGGCAAGAGCGCCAGTTGCAAGGCAAACTCGGCCGCATCGCCCCCGCTGCCGGCACGCGCCTCTACACCGCCGCACGGCGTGCGCGGCTGGTTGAAGAAAGTCATGTAGCGCTCATCCGACAATTTGCCGCCGGCATCGAGGCCGAAACAGGCCACGTCGAGCGCCAGCCCCTGCGCGGCCACGCCGACCTGCAGCACGCCGTCGGGAACGAGATTGGCCAGCGGCAAGCGCTGTCCCTTGGATAAGATTTCCATCAGTATCTCCTAAACGATGTAGCGGCGCGGATTGTCCGCATTGCAATCCTCTTCATCTTCCTTGTCCTCGCCCTTGAAGACGACGGGACCGTTGAAAGCCAGCTGCAGGTTCTCGCCCTGCCAGCTCAGCCAAGGCGTCGCTTCGCTGCCCGGTTCCGACGTCTTGCCGGACGGCTCGAGGATGATGCTGTCGGGCGTGATGCGCGCCATGCCGATCACATAGGTGTAGACGGTGTCGTCGTCGGCCGCCTTGGACAAACGAAAATCGAACGCGCACTCGACGATCTGCTCGCCATATTGCATGACCATCTTCGGCCGCATGGAGGCCACCGAGACGGCGCCGTTGGCCACCGCCGAATACACGCTGAAGACGAGGCCCACCGTGCCGCCGTAATGCTGCGCCAGCGCAGGATTGACTTCCACCGTTTCCGTGGCCGGCTCCTTGCCCGCCGCGCCCGCCACGTCGCCCAGGTGGCGCACGTAGGGCATGACGTCGAAGCTGCCTGCCGTGTCCGGCGCTTGGATGAAGCGCATCTGGCCGTTCGGCAAGAGGATGCCGACTCTTAAATCGAGGTCGTCATTATCGTCGTCGCCATCGCCGTTATCGACCCAGCTGGCCTTGACGGTGAGTTTGCTCGGCGCGCCCGCGCCCTTTTCCAGCGATACCTTGTGCGTCTGGCCCGCCTTGGTCAGCGAGATTTTGGACAGGGAAATCTTGGCTGACGGCGCAGGTTCCGCTGCCGCCTGCGCCACCTCGCCGCCGAAATGCGCGACCAGCGCATCGAGGCCGCCATTGAAACCCTGGCCCACGGCCATGAAGCGCCAGCCCCCATCCTTGCGGTAGAACTCGCCCAGCATGACGGCTTTTTCTTGCGAAAAATCAGCGCCTGCATACGTGTAGCGGGCCAATTCCCGCCCGCCGTCGAGCAGGCGCAGATGGCCGCTGCCCAGCCGTGCCATCGTGGCGTCGCCATCGATGGCGGCCGTGACGACCAGGCGCTCGATGGAGACAGGCAAGCGGTCCAGCTGGTAGCTGAAACCGGCCGCATCGCCGGACGGCGCAGAGGTTTCCACGCCGCCGCACGGCGTGCGCGGCTGGTTGAAGAAAGTCATGTAGCGGTCGTCGGACAACTTGCCGGCGGCATCGAGGCCGAAACAGGCAAAATCCAGCGGCACGCCGGCGCTGGCAAGACCCAGTTGCACGACGTTACCCGTGACGAGGCCGGACAGCGCCAGGCGCTGCCCCTTGATCAGGTTTTCCATGGAGTCAGGGAGAAAGAAAGGGAAGACAGAACCGGGCAGCGGCGCCACCCGGCACATTTACGCAAACAACTGGTTTTTAAGCATTAATACCGAACGAGCGGGCCAGAGGGCCAAGGCCGCCTTTGAAACCCTGGCCGATGGCCTTGAATTTCCATTCGCTGCCGGCGCGGTAGATTTCGCCGAAGATCATGGCCGCTTCCGTCGAGCCGTCTTCCGACAGGTCGTAGCGGGCGATTTCCGCGCCGTTGTCGCCGTTCAGGCAGCGGATGTAGGCCTTGCCGACCATGCCGAAGTTCTGCTTGCGGTTTTCCGCGTCGTGGATGGTGACGGCCACGGCGATCTTGTCGATGTCGGCAGGTACGTTGGCCAAGTCGACGGCAACTTTCTCGTCATCGCCATCGCCGCCGCCCGTCGTGTTGTCGCCCGCGTGGACGATGGAGCCGTCAGCCGACTTCAGGTTGTTGTAAAAAATGAAATCGGCATCGGAGCGGGCCTTGCCATCCGTTTTCAGCAGGAAGGCGCTGCCGTCCAGGTCAAATGCGGCGCCATCGGTGGCGCGCGGGTCCCAGCCCAGGCCAATCACGATTTTCTTCAAGCCAGGAGCTTCCTTGCTCAGGTTGACATTGCCGCCTTTTTGCAAACTGATCGCCATGGTGTTTCCTCTTTATTTAATTAATGGGTTGCATTCGGTGTTTCAGGTCACGTCGCCGGTACCCCGGCTTGATGAGCCATGAGCCTACCATAAAGTTCCTGCTTGCCAGCCGCGCACTATTGAAAATAATGCCATAAGGAAAATACCACGCCGCTGCCCGAATGCGCAAAATGACGGATAATGCCGCTCGACAAAAATTTTCACCATCACTTGACCCCAGGCTTGTCCTTGAAGAATACCCAGATACGGCTCGACTGCATTCCTGGCACCCTGTGCGACGAGCGCATGTGGTCGCGCCTGGCGCCTGCCCTGGGCGGCGCCTTTGATCTGCAGCACGTGCCCCTGCATGAGGCGCGCACGCGCCCGCAGATGCAGGCACTGATTGCCAGCCACAGCGCCCAACAGGCCCATCTGGTGGGCTTTTCGCTGGGCGCCTATCTGGCGCTCGAACACGCGCTGGCACACCCGCAGCGCATCGAGTCCCTCACTTTGATCGCCAATTCGGCCAAAGGTTTGCTGCCTGCGGAAATAAGCGCGCGCCAGCGCATCGTCGCCATGCTCGAGCGCAATGCCTATGCGGGCATCACGCGCCAGCGCCTGCGCGAACTGCTGCATCCGTCGCACTTGGACGATGCATCGATCACGGGCCTGATCCAGCAGATGGGACTGGATCTGGGCAAGGACGTGCTGCTGGCGCAATTCATCACCACCATCGCCCGCCCTGACTTGATGGCGCGCTTGCCGGAACTCGATTTTCCCGTGCTGATCGTGGGCGCGGAAGACGACAAGCTCGTCAATCCCGACGATTTGCGCGCCATGGCCGCCCGCCTGCCGCAGGCCACCCTGCATCTGCTGAAAGAGAACACCGGCCACATGATTCCGCTAGAAGCGCCGGGCCCGCTGGCCGACGCCATGCGTGCGCATCTGGAGGCAGCGGGCAATTTCAACGATAATGACGGGCATCGGGCATCGCCCCCACCACTTTCAAAGAACCAATGAACCATTTGACCATCATCGTCGCCACCGACCAGCAAGGCGGCATCGGCATCGACAACACCCTGCCGTGGAAATTGCCGGAAGACCTCGCGCATTTCAAGCGTTTGACGACGGGCCACCCCATCCTCATGGGCCGCAAGACCTTCGATTCCATCGGCCGTCCGCTGCCGAACCGCCGCAACATCGTCATCACGCGCAATCCGGACTGGCGCCATGAGGGCGTGGAGGCCGTGTCGTCGGTGGAAGCGGCCATCGCCCTGCTCGATGGCACGGAAGGCTATGTCATCGGCGGCGCGGAAATCTACCAGCAGTCACTGCCCCTGACACAGCGTTTGATCATCACGGAAATCGGCCAGACCTTCGACTGCGACGCCTTTTTCCCCGCCGTTGACCATGCCGTGTGGCAAGAAACCACGCGTGTAGCCCATGTTTCGGAGAAATCCGGCCTGCCGTACGCCTTTGTCACGCTGGAACGCAAAGCCTGATAAGGTTGAGAATGATGAGCAGAATGTTGCTGTAATACCCCTGTCACACCCATGCGTCACGCTAGCGTACGCTTGTGACGCTTTGCTACGATATTTTTTTCCCGCAGAGGCCGCATTTCTGCGAGAATCCCGTTCTTATTTTTTTTCTGCGGCTGCCGGGTTGCACTACCGCCTGACCGTCGCGCCCTAGTCCGCCCCTTCACATCTGTCAGGGGCGGCTTGCTTTTTTGGAGACATGCATGAAATTTCGTTTCCCTATCGTCATCATTGACGAGGATTTCCGTTCTGAAAATACGTCCGGCCTGGGCATTCGCGCCCTTGCCGCCGCAATGGAAAAAGAAGGCATGGAAGTGCTGGGCGTGACCAGCTACGGCGATTTGTCGCAATTTGCCCAGCAACAATCGCGCGCGTCGGCCTTCGTGCTGTCGATCGACGATGAAGAATTCGGCGGCGGTTCCATCGAGGAAACCGACCACGCCTTGAAATCGCTGCGCGCCTTCGTCGAGGAAATCCGCTACAAGAACGCCGACATCCCTATTTATCTGTACGGCGAAACGCGCACTTCGCGCCATATCCCCAACGATATCCTGCGCGAACTGCACGGTTTCATCCACATGTTCGAAGATACGCCGGAATTCGTCGCGCGCCACATCATCCGCGAAGCGAAGTCCTACCTGGACGGCCTGTCGCCGCCGTTTTTCCGCGCGCTGGTGCACTACGCCAACGACGGTTCCTACTCGTGGCACTGCCCCGGACACTCGGGCGGCGTGGCGTTCCTCAAATCCCCGATCGGCCAGATGTTCCACCAGTTCTTCGGTGAAAACATGCTGCGCGCCGACGTCTGCAACGCCGTCGAGGAACTGGGCCAGCTGCTCGACCATACGGGTCCTGTGGCCGCGTCCGAGCGCAATGCGGCGCGCATCTTCAATGCCGACCATTGCTATTTCGTCACCAACGGCACCTCGACTTCGAACAAGATGGTGTGGCACTCGACCGTGGCGCCAGGCGACATCGTCGTCGTCGACCGCAACTGCCACAAGTCGATCCTGCATTCGATCATCATGTGCGGCGCCATCCCCGTGTTCCTGATGCCGACGCGTAATCACCTGGGCATCATCGGTCCTATCCCGCTGCATGAATTCACGCCGGAAAGCATTGCCCGCAAGATCGAGGCAAATCCGTTCGCACGCGAAGCGAAGAACAAGAAGCCGCGCATCCTGACCATCACGCAATCGACCTACGATGGCGTGATCTACAACGTGGAAACCCTGCGCGAAATGCTGGACGGCAAGATCGACACCCTGCACTTCGATGAAGCGTGGCTGCCGCACGCCACCTTCCACGATTTCTACAAGAATATGCACGCCATCGGCAAGGATCGTCCGCGCGCCAAGGAATCGATGATCTTCTCGACCCAGTCCACGCACAAATTGCTCGCCGGCCTGTCGCAGGCCTCGCAAATCCTCGTGCGCGAATCGGACACGGTCAAGCTGGACCAGGACGCCTTCAACGAGGCTTACCTGATGCATACCTCGACGTCGCCGCAGTATTCCATCATCGCCTCGTGCGACGTGGCCGCGGCCATGATGGAAGCGCCGGGCGGCACGGCCCTGGTGGAAGAATCGATCATGGAAGCGCTCGATTTCCGCCGCGCCATGAAGAAGATCGACCAGGAATGGGGCCAGGACTGGTGGTTCCAGGTCTGGGGTCCGTCCAGCTTCAACGACGAAGGCATGGGCCAGCAGGAAGACTGGATGATACGCGCCGAGGATGACTGGCACGGCTTCGGCGACCTGGCTCCCGGATTCAACATGCTCGACCCGATCAAGGCGACCATCGTCAACCCGGGCCTGTCGCTGGACGGCCAGTTCGGCGACACGGGCATTCCCGCGTCCATCGTCACCAAGTACCTGGCCGAGCACGGCGTCATCATTGAAAAATGCGGCCTGTACTCGTTCTTCATCATGTTTACCATCGGCATCACCAAAGGCCGCTGGAATACCCTGCTGACCGCGTTGCAGCAGTTCAAGGACGACTACGACAAGAACCAGCCCATGTGGCGCATCCTGCCGGAATTTGCGGCGGCCAACCCGCGTTACGAAAAAATGGGCTTGCGCGACCTGAGCCAGCAAATCCACGATTTCTACAAGGCCTACGACGTGGCGCGTCTGACGACGGAAATGTATCTGTCGGACATGATCCCGGCCATGAAGCCGTCGGACGCCTTCGCCAAGATGGCGCACCGCGAAATCGAGCGCGTGGCCATCGACGAACTGGAAGGCCGCATCACGTCCATCCTGCTGACGCCGTACCCACCGGGCATCCCGCTCCTGATCCCGGGCGAACGCTTCAACAAGACCATCGTCGATTACCTGCGCTTCGCGCGCGACTTCAACGAACGCTTCCCTGGCTTCGAGACGGATGTGCATGGTCTCGTGAAACGCGAAGTCGATGGCAAGCGCGGTTATTTTGTCGACTGCGTGAAATTGGACGAGAACGTCTAAAAACGTCGACCTCCGTTGAGCTTCATTAAATAGCGCCGCCTGATGCGAATCAGGCGGCGTTTTTCATTTCATGAACTACCGCGCACGCTTGCGCCAGATCAAACGGCTGGGGTGTCGGGCTTCTAAGATGGGCCACTCGTGCCCTCGTGATGGCTGGCATATGACGCTCAAGGTGTGGCTGGAAATCGTGCAGCAGGCGGCGGCTGGCAGTGGCGCCTTGCTGATGACGGCCTTGAAGCAGGCTCAGGTAACTGTAGCCCGGCGGCACGATGGCGACGAGGATGGGGCGGGCATCGTGCTGTTTGCCGAGGCCAATGCCGCGCTGCTGCAAGCGCTGCCGGCGCTGTGCCACCATGCTTCCGTGCTGGCCATTGCCGCCTGCGGCCAGCCCCCCAGCTGCGCGCAAAAGCGCGCCCTGCTGGCGGCTGGCGCGCTCGATGTGCTGCTGTGGCCCAGCGGTGCCGTCGATGCGGGACAGGTACTGGCTCGCCTGCAACGCTGGCAAGCCGTGGCGCAACTGCTGGCGTCCAGCGCCGTGCGCCAGCAGCTGGTGGGCGACAGCGCGGCCTGGACCGCCTTGCTGCACCAGGTGGTGGAAATGGCGGCCTTCAGCCAGGCGTCGATGCTGATCACGGGCGAGACGGGCACGGGCAAGGATTTACTGGCGCAACTGATCCACCGCCTCGGCAACTGCAGCGGCGACTTCACCATTCTCGACTGCACCACCCTGTCGCCGGAACTGGCGGGCAGCGAACTGTTCGGCCATGAACGGGGCGCCTTTACGGGCGCGGCGGCGGCGCGCGACGGCGCTTTCGCCCTGGCCGACGGCGGCGTGCTCTTCCTCGATGAAGTGGGAGAGCTGCCGCTGACCCTGCAGGCGCAGCTGCTGCGCGCCATCCAGGAGCGCAAATACAAGCGCGTGGGCGGCAATACCTGGCAGCCGACGCAATTTCGGCTCGTCTGCGCCACCAACCGCGAACTGGAACATGAAGTGGCGCGCGGCGCCTTCCGCGCCGACCTGTATTACCGCATCGCCGGCTGGCGTTGCCAGACCCCGCCCCTGCGCGAACGCCAGGACGACATCCTGCCGCTGGCCCGGCATTTCCTTGCCGAGCTGGCGCAACAGCCGCCGCCCGCACTGGACGCTGCCGTGCGCGAATACCTGCTGCTGCGCGAGTATCCGGGCAATGTGCGCGAACTGCGCCAGACCGTCACGCGCATCTGGCACCGCCATTGCGGCCCCGGCCCC
This sequence comes from Janthinobacterium sp. Ant5-2-1, assembly GCF_001445815.1. NCBI lineage: Bacteria > Pseudomonadati > Pseudomonadota > Betaproteobacteria > Burkholderiales > Oxalobacteraceae > Janthinobacterium > Janthinobacterium sp. Ant5-2-1. Next base: position 26,719 of record NZ_LNCE01000047.1, read on the forward strand.
ATCACCATCGGCGCCCTGCCGCCCGACGAACGGCTGCTGGCGCCGCTCTGGCCCGACCAGCACTTCGAAGCGGCCGTACGGCGGGCGCTGGCCCAGGGCTGCAAGCTGTCGCACATCACGCGCTGCGCCACCGACATGGCCATCCGCCTCGTGCTGGCGGAAGAACACGGCAACAACCAGCGCGCCGCAGCCCGCCTTGGCGTAAGCGACCGCGCCCTGCAAATCCGCCGCAAGGCTGCCGCCTGCGCGGCTCAGCTGGCGCAGCCTGATGTTGTGCCGCCATAAGACCGGCAATAGCCAGACGGCTATAGTCGGCGCATGTACAGCCCAGCCTGCCACCGCCTGTCCGCCTGTTTCGAGCTCTCGCGCCCCGGCGCGGCACCGCAGCTGCGCGCCATGGAAGGCTTGCGCGGCCTGGCCGTGCTGCTGGTGTTTCTCGTCCACTATGTCAGCCTGGAAGCGCCGTGGCGCGGCGGCGCCGTCACGCCCTTGGCTGCAGCCCTGCACAGCATGGGCAATGCGGGAGTCGACCTGTTTTTTGTGCTCAGCGGCTATCTGATCTATGGCTCGCTGATGTCCCGCCAACAAGCGCTGCTACCCTATCTGCGCCGCCGCGCACGCCGCATCTATCCCGTCTACAGCTGTGTCTTCGCCCTGTACCTGCTGCTGTCGTGGGCCCTGCCGTCCGAAAGCAGGATACCGGCGGCGTGGCCGCAGGCCTTCGCTTACCTGGCCAGCAATTTTCTGTTGCTCAGTGGCTTCACGTCGGCGCCCCCCTTCATCAGCGTGGCCTGGTCGCTCAGCTATGAAATGCTGTACTACCTGCTGATCCCCCTGCTCATCCTGGTCTTCCGTTTGCGCCAGCGCAGCCGCAGCTGGCGCGGGCGCTTCTTCGCCGTGCTCACCTTGCTGGCGGGCGGCCTCTTCGCCATCTTCGGCGGTCCGGCTCGTTTGCTGCTGTTCGTTGCCGGCATCCTCGTCCATGAAGCGCTGGCGGCGCCCGCCTGGCGCGCACCGTCGCCCGCACTGGCCGCCTGCGCCGTGCTGTGCGCGCTGGGCTGTTTGCCGCTGCCGCTGGCGCTGCTGCTGAAACTGGCGCTGCTGGCCTGTGCCTTTTTCCTGCTGTGCCTGTGCTGCTTCCAGGCCCGCGCCAACTGGCTGGCGCGCCTGTTTTGCTGGACGCCCTTGCGCTGGCTGGGCAATATCAGCTATTCCTACTATCTGATCCACGGCCTGGCGCTGAAGGGCGCCTTCCTGGCGCTGGCGCTGCTCCACCCGCCGCAAGCGCAGGGCCTGGCCTTCTTTTTACTGCTGATGCCGTTCATGCTGCTGCTCAGCCTACCACCGGCAATGACGCTGTTCCTGCTCGTCGAACGGCCGCTGTCCCTGTCGCCATTGCAGGCGCCCGCCCCTGCGACTGCTGCGGCGCCTGCTGTAGTGTCTAGCCCTGCCTTGCCAGCCGCAGGAAATTTCCCCCCAGGATGAGCCCGGCATCGGCTGGCGGCAATCCCAGCAACTCAATCTTGTGCAATTCCAGCCCCGGATGCAGCCAGGGGCCATCCGAGCCGAACAAGACCTTGTGCGGTCCCGCGCGGCGCACGGCCTGCTGCAGCAAGTCGAAGCGGCGCACGCCCGAGCTGTCCGTATGGATATTCGGATGGCGCACAAGGTGGTCGATCAGCGCCAGCTGCGCCGCCCAGTCGTCGCCGAAGCTGCCCAGGTGGGGCAGGATAAAATCGACGTCGGGATACTGCTGCGCCAGCAGTTCGGCCACGGCCACCTCGCCGGCCGGGTCGTACAGCACGGGCAAGCCGAAGAAGCGCGCCGCATCGCACAGTTCGCCGCTGATGCGCGCGTCAAGCCGGTGCGCCTTGATGCCGACAAAGCCGTAGCGCTCGACGGCCGTGCGCACCAGGTCCATGATACGGCCCCGGTCGCGCCGCGCATGCACGAAGGCAAAGCCATAAAAACGCTGCGGATCGGCGGCGACCAGGCGCGCCACGCCATGGTTGGCGATGGCGTAATCGGAGTGGAAGGCGGCGAACAGCACGCTGCGGGCGATGCCGGCCGCCTGCGCGCGGCGCAAGTAGGCCTGCAGTGGCGCATCGCTGTCCCACGGCCCGCTCAAGCCGTCGCCGGGTCCCGCATGGCAGTGGCAATCGATGATCATCATGCCGCGCTATTGCCAGTCGCCCATGACAACGATACGGTTGCCGCGCCGGCGCCAACGCCCGCTTTCATCTTCCTGCTGCGGCGCAGGCGAGCGAAAGTGCGGCAATTGCTGGTGCAGGGCCCGCGTCAGCGCACTTTCCACGGCGCGCGGGCTGCCATCGCTGTCGCCGGCCAGACGCGCCGCCTGCCCCGCGATGCGCACGAAGCGGCGCGCCAGCGCCAGTTCGCGGTCGGCCGGCGCTTCGCCCTCCGCTTCGCCTTCCATCTCCAACTCCAACTCCAACTCCAGCGCATTGCTGGCCGCGCGTCCCAGGGCCGAGCCGAGCGCCGTGCCCACGCCCGGTATCGGGATCATCGAACCGAGGGCGCCGCCGACAAAGGGCAAGGCCGTCTTGGCCACGGCCTTCAAGGCGCCGCCCAGGGGCTTGGCCACCTTGGCGATGGTAGAACCCACTTTCTTGACGCCCTTCCACACGCTCTTGAAGACATTGCCGAGAAACTGCTCCAGTTCCTCCTCGCTGGCCACTTCCAGCAACTCCATGGCCAGTTGCAGTTCTTCCTCTTCGCTGAAGACGGCCGGCGCGCGGCCCTTGCCGGGCCAGTCCCGACCGAATTCCAGCACTTCAAAGGCGGCGCCGGCCTGCTGCCGGCATTGCCCGCATTCACATTCGAGTTGGTGCATGATGGTCTCCTTCGCAGTCGTCAAGGTGCTGGCGTCAGCCCCACATTTCGCCCAGCACGGCCATTTCCAGTTCGCGCCGCTGGTTCGTCAGCACGCCGCGCCGGTGGGTAAACATGTCGCTGTGGATACCCTTTTCCAGGCTGCGCCGCTGTGCGGCCGAGGAGAGCGGCGCCACATAGACGTCATGCCCGCTCATGTCCATGCCCATCATCTTGCCGCACAGGTGGTGCTGTTTCAGGCGCCGCCGCAAATCATCGGTCTGGCCGCTGTAGGCGCGCCGGCCATCCTTGGTGTTGAACTCGATCACATACAGGCCCGGCCCCGTGGCGTTCGCATCGTTGACGGCCTGCGGAATCGCGCCCACCGCCTGGTAGCGCAAGGCGGCCGCGCCTGGTACGCGGCCCAGGGTGGACGCCAGGATGGGCGGCACTTCGCCCTGCATCTGGCCGCCATCCTGGTCCGGATCTTGCCCCAGCCCTTGATCCTGTCCTTGATCCTGTCGTTGATCCTGCCCCTGGTCCTGATCCGTGTCCTGATATGGCGCCGGCTCCTGCTGGCCGCCGAACACGGGATACGGCGCCGGATAAATGGTGGGGTAGATGGCACCATAGCCGCCCCAGCCCCGGTAGCGCGGCGGATACGGCAAGGGCGGCGGCGGGTATCGGGGTGGCCGGCGCCCCTGGCCCTGGTAGCGTGGCGGCGCGGGACGGCGCGGGCCCCGCAGCGGCGGCCTCGCACGCAGGCCGCCACCGCGCATGGCGCCGCGTCCACCTCCAGGGCGCGCACGCTCGCCTTCCCATTCGCTCTCCCATTCACCTTCCCACTCTCCCTCGTCCTCCCCCTCGTCCTCCCCCTCTTGCGTCCCTTCTTGCGACCACTCCTGCGACCATTCCCCCAGCCACTCCTGCTCGCCGGCCGCTCCCGCCTGCCCCGCAAAGGGCAGCATTTCAAACGCTTCGTTCATATCGCCTCCTCGTATGATGTTCAAGCAAGTTCATCGCCTGTTCCAGTTGCCGGGGCGTCTGGTCGGCCCGCAGCAGAAACGTCAGCGCGCCGGGACCGTCCCCCGCTTGCGCCAGCGCCAGCACGCCCGCGGCGCGCAAGGCTGGCTGCAAATGGGCGCGCCCTGGCAGGCGCTGCACGGGAAAGCTGCCGCCCTGGCAAGCGATGCCGGCCGCCGCCATTCCCGTCCGCCATTGCGCCACCCTGTCCGCCAGCCTGGACCGCAAGGCGTCGCCATGGTGCGCATTGAGGGCCAGCGCCCGCCGCGCCGCCGCCAGCACGGCGGCCGAGGGAGGACTGGCATGCACGCGCGTCTGGCTGTGCGCCGCGAAGCGCCGCAACAGCTTGCGGCTGCCAGCCAGCACGGCCAGCGGCACGCCGAATCCCTTGGCCAGGGAGGCGCCGACGATCAGCGATTCCCCATGCAAGCCAGGCAGCCGCGCCGAGCCGCCGCCCTGTGTACCCGTCACGCCCAGCACCTGGGTGTCGTCCAGCAGCAGATAACCGCCGCCCTGGTGCGCCAGGGCCGCGTAGCCGGCCAGCGGCAAGGCCTGTTCGCTGCCCGGCACATAGCCATCGGCCAGGATCAATGGCCGCCGCCCTTGCCTGCCCCAGGCCGCCACCAACTGCCGCAGCGCCGCCATCTCGCCGCTGGGAAACAATCGTAGCGGCACGCCCAGCGCCTGCGCCCGCTCGGCGCCCCAGCGCGCGATGGCGTAGCTGCCGCCATCGACGAGGATCACCAGGCGCTCGGCAGCCAGCATGCCGAACAGGTCCCAGAACAGGTGCAGGGTCGACGGCAGCAAGCAGGCCGCCTCGCAGCCTTGCAAAGCAGCCAGGTCCGCGGCCAGGGCCCGCGCGCCGGGCGGCTCCTGCAGCGCCGCCGGCTGGCCCAGGGTCAAGCTGTTCCACGGCGCCAGCGAGTCCGCTGGATGGCGCATGCCCAGGTACAGGGCGCTGGTAAAATCGAGCATGCACGCGCCTCCCTCCCGCCCTAGACGCTGCGCAGCTGCTGGCTCAGGCGCTGGCGCAGCAATACCGAGGGCATCGTCGCTTCGACCACCGGGTCGCTGCTGTCGACGGACAGATCGACGCCGGTGGCGGCGCGGTAGCCATGGATATAGCCCTGCACTTGCGGCCGCCAGAAGCGCGCCCAGTTGAAGGCCTGGGTCGGCTCGTAAATATCGCTCCAGTTGCCGTAGCGCACAGACAGCAGCAATTGTTCGCCAAAGATGGCCAGGTTACGGAAGTGCATCACGCTCGTATCCGTCCAGCCCTGCAGTTTCTTCATGGCGTCAACCCTGTCCATCCACGGTTCCGGATACGCGACCATCACGCGCGTGGGTAAAAATTCACGGAATTCGGGTCGCGCCAGCATCCACTGCTGCATCAGCATCTCGATGCGCGCCGTCGACGGCAAGTCGCCGAACTGGTTGTGCGCACCCTGCGACAGGATCAGGTGGATCTCTTTCAAGGCATTCAGCACAGGGAAGGCGTCGGCCTTCACGGTGGTGTCGTCATCCTGCTTGTAGAACGAGGTCAGCAGGCGCAGCAAGTGGTGGAACGCTTCCAGGAATTTGGAGCGGCTATCGGCTGGCCGGAAGTGCTGCACTGCCTTGCCGTCCAGGCGCACACCGTAGTGATGGTCATACTCATAATTCCGGCGAATCACGGTCAGCCGATGCTGTTCATCCTGCGTGTATCCCCACAGCAAATTATTCAGCGGACGCAACATGTCGATTTCCGTGTTCGACAGGGGATCGAGATGGTTGCCTGGCGCGCGCAGGTTCTGGAAGCGCTGCGCGATGGCGTTCATGGTTTGCACGAGCATGCCCTCCTCATGCCAGTACGACCAGATCAGTTCCAGCAGGCAGGGGTTGGCCAGCTTTTCCTGGATGATGCCAAAGCACAGGTCCACTTCGCCTTCCTGGCCGCGCGGGATGCTGATGGGAATGTCGGGCAGCTTGCGGCGGATCACGGCCAGATAGGGCAAGGTCTGGAAGCCGTCGATGTTTTCCAGGTAATCGTTGCGCAGCACGGTTTCCAGGTCGCGCCCCTGGGGGATGTCGCGCCGGTCCAGGTAGGCGTTGTCCTCGGCTGGATTGAAGGCCAGCGGCTGGTTCAGCACGCCGCAATTGACCATCACGAACGCTTCCGTCGCCACTTTCAGCACGCGGTAGGAGTCGGAATCCGAGAACGGCAAAGCGCGGCGCTGCTTGAGCTGCTGGAACACCTCCGCCTTTTTGACGAAGCGCTCCTGCTCGAAGCCGCGCACGCTGGCCAGGTCGCCGCAAAACAGGCTGTCCATGAAATGCAGGTAATTCGTAAACGACATCGCCTCGGTGCTGTTGCGTATCAGGGTCCACAGCGGCAAGTCTTCCGTCGGCTCCGTTTCCGTGCGCGTCAGCGACACGCCCACATTGCCCGAGATCGGTTGCGGCTGGCGCTCTTCCGTCTCGTATTCCGCATCCAGCGCCAGCATGGCGTTCGGGCTCAGCCCTTCCGGCACGGGCAAGGCGCTGCGCAGTTCGGGCCGCTGCGACAGCATCATCTGCCCCATGAAACGGTGCATGCCGGCGCGCCGCACGGGCGTGGAAAAAGCGTTGGCCGCGCCGCGCATGGGCACCCACGGCGCGGCGGCCAGCACCTGCACCTGGTCGCGCCCGTCGGCGCTTTGATCGCCGTCAAACGAAATGGTGGCCACGGCGCGGTCACCCACCCTGCCGAAATTGCAGTCGCTGGGATGGCAGTCGGCCGTTTCAAACGCCAGCGTCACCTGCGGATTGAGCTGTGGCGTGAAGCACAGCACGGCGCTGCAGCCGGCCTGCACCGTCACGCACTGGGGCGACGTGGCGGGGAAATTGCCATACACCCCCACGTAGCTGCCCGTCGCCAGGTCGGTAAACACGGTGCCGCCACGCCCATCCGTCCAGCGCACGCCCACCAGCATGGCGGGGTCGGGTACCCAGGTGGCGACATTGAACAGATGGCAATCAGCATCATTGCCCCGGTACAGGCTGATGGCGGCATTGACGACCATGGCCCCGCTGTCCTGCTCGTGCACGGTGACAGCGATGCTGCCGCCGTGGTGTTTCGGACCCGCCTGGCCCGCCCCTCTGTTCTTGCCACCCATATTGCTGCTCATCTTGCTGCTCATGTCATTCTCCTCAATGGATAATCAAACGGGATGCCAGGGGCGGCAGCGGCCTGCCGGACTGGCGGCCATGCCGCACGACATCGGCGCACAGCTCCGACGTGTCCAGGGTGCTGCGCAGGGCCCAGTGGGTCAGCAAACGCCCCAGCAGCTCGCTTTCGTCTTCCGGGCTCAAGGTGCCGCTGGCGCGCGCCTGGCCCAGCACGGCGAAGACCAGGGTCGGCGCGGCCTGGTACATCTGCGCCGGCGCCAGGGTCCAGCTGCGCAACAGCTGCGCCAGCATGGCCGGCTGGCGTGTGTGCACGGCCATGGCTTCGACCAGCGAGCCGCCGCGCAAGGCCGGCGGCCGGTGCTGCACCAGCAAGCCCACGAGCGCCGCCATGCTGGCCTGCAACTGTTCCAGCAGCCGCTGCCGGGCCGGCGGCAGGCCGGTCAGCGGGTAGTACGACAGCCACAGCTGCTCCAGGCGGTCCCATTGGGGATGCGGATACAGGGCCCGCCCCATGGCGCAGCTCAGGCGCACCCGCAGCCATGGCACCGGGTGGGGATCGTCGACATTGAGGCGGAAGACAAACACGCGCGGCAGGCTGACCACGCCGATCAGGCCCAGCGTGGCGGCCACGCCGACCCGCGCCAGCGACCAGAAATCGGCCACGATCTCGGAAATCCACCGCTCCCACAGCTGCCACACGTACACGGCGCCGCTGCCGCCGTGCTGCATGGCTTGCAGCACGGGCCGCAAGGACGCCACCAGGTCCAGCAGCGCCGCGCCCTGGTGCCCCACCTCGTGCACCAGCGACGAGGCGATGCTGCTGCCGATCATGCGTTCGCGCGGCAGACGGATGATGGCGACGGGATTGTCGCCGCCGCCCGGCAGGCGCGTGCGTGCGCGGCGGATGGCCGCGCCCGGGCCCCGGTCCAGGTAGCAGATCACGGGCGGCGCCTGATAGACATTGCCGGGCAGCGCCAGCGCGTCGGCGGCAACGATGTCGAGGCCGGCCAGCCACACGCCCGTCTTGTGCTCGCTGCGCTGCGTGATGACTTCGTTGAACAGGTCGAACTGGGTCAGCGCGGCATTGAATTTCAGGCGCAGGAAAGTGAAGCGGCGCTGCGCCTCGGCGGCCGTGGCCATGCTGGCGCCGTCGGCGTGCTCGCGCCGCAGCCACCACTGGAACTGGGCCACCATGCGCCGCAGTTCGCGCCGGCCCTGCACCAGCTGGCTTTCGATGGCCGACTGGGCGCTGGGCATCAGGGCCGCCGCCAGCACCGTCGGCTCGATCAGCGCGAACGGTTCCAGCCGCGCCAGCCGCGTCAGCAGCGAGCGCGCCTCCTGCGCCAGCATCCAGGCTGCGTAAGCGCCGATGGCCATGATGTCAGACGCCGTACAGGACGATTTTGTGGCCCTGGCGCGCCCAGCGTCCGCTGGCCGGGCGCATGCCGCCCTGGCCCTGGCCGCGTCCGCCACCCTGCGTCATGCCGCCGCCCGCACCGGCGCCGCTGCCGTTCTGCGTGGCGACCTGGCTGCCGGGGCGTCCCAGCAAGCCGGGCGCGAACTGGCGCGCCGCCGCGCTGGCGGCCGCCTGGGCGATGGCGCGCGGGTCGCCCGAACCGCGTGCCTGCGCGGCGCGGTTGACGGTGTCGGCGGCCAGGCGCACGAACTGCTTGGCGCCCTCGAATTCGCGGTCTTCGTTCGACGACGCCTCCGCTTCGAGCCCCAGCGCGTTGCCGGCGGCCGAGGCCAGGCCGCTGCCGATCTTGGCGCCCAGCGGGCCGCCGAAATAGCCGCCGATGGCGCCGCCGGCCAGGGGAATGGCTTTTTTCGCTACGCCCTTGAGCACGCCACCGATGGCTTGTCCCACGGGCGACTTGATGATGCCGCCCGCCACCGAGGCAGCCTTGCGCAGGAAATTGCCGAGAAACTGTTCCAGTTCGGCTTCATTGCTGACCGACAGCAGTTCATTCGCCAGCTCCATCTCCTCGGTCTCGGAAAACATGGCGTTTGCGCCACCCTCGCCGCTCCACTCGCCCTGGCCAAACTCGAACTGCTCCGCTTCAAAGCCGGACATCTCCTGCCCGTATTCCAGGGTCGTACGATCTATGTCATGCATGATGAGCTCCTAAAAGTTAGCACCTTGGTTGACACCTCAGTTGACACTACAGCGCCGGACAAATGGCCATCCGGCTAACAATCGAGCACGACGATGTGCCCGCCCTCGCGGCGCCAGCGGCCACCGTCCCGCCCCGGCGTTCGCGCCGCCTGCCTGAGCAAGCCCGGCGCCACGCTGCGTGCCACTTGCAGCAAGGCCGTTTCCACCCGCGCCCTGGGCGCGCGCGCGCCCGTGCCGCCGTCCTGCGCCAGCGCCGTATTGACGGCATCGATCAGATGCACGACCTGGCGCGCCAGTTCGAATTCCTTGTCTTCCGGGCTCAACCCTTCCAGTTCCATGCCGAAGATGCCGGCGGCGCGGCGCTTGAGCGCCTGCGGCGAACCGCCATGCAGGGGCAGCAGCGGCGCCACCACCTTGCCCAGCAGCTGGCGCAGCGGCCCTTCCAGCGGCGTGCCGCGCAGCTGCTGGCCCGCCGCCGTGGCGCCCAGTTGGCGCGCCAGGAAAGCATCGAACTGGGCCGGCGCCTGCAATTCCAGCAATTGCGCCGCCAGCGCCAGTTCATCTTCCTGCTGCAAAGGCAGCATGCCCGGCGCTTCAGGCAATTCCATTTCGGGACGATAGGCGAGCAGACGGCTGGTCATGGCAGGCTCCGGCAAAACGACAGGGGAAGGCACGCGGCCCATGCCCTGTTATCGCAAGGGCCGTGCCAGCAAAGGCAAGGGAAAGGAGTGGGCAGCGGCGAACGGCGTTTCGCCGATAGCGTAAAAACCATGGTTTCCGGCGAAGCGAATTTCGTTGCCACGATGAGCTTTCAAACAAGCTTAATTGGCAGGAATGATTACGTCGCCTATCCGCCACACCGCTCGGTATCGGCAAAAAATATTTTTTATTTTCAAAGAACAAAGTTCGCGCTACCGCGCCGAAAACCGCACCAATACCACGCCAACATCCGGCAAATAAAAACGTGGCCAACACGTAAATAGTTAATTGAAAACAGGATTTTGGTAGCGAAGGCCTACAATGAACGGGCTAAAATTTGATTGCCCGAGAGAAACTAAATGACTGACCCAACTTTGCGCCGTTTGCTGGCCATCACATTGTTCAGCCTGCTTTCAGCCTGCGGCGGTGGCGGCGACAGCAAGAGCGACGCCACCCAGAAACAGGAAGTATCGGTGGTGCCGCCAGCGACCACCGCCCCCGGCGATTCCACGGTCCCCGGCAGCACGCCGGGCGACACCATTCCACCGCCGCCCCTGACCACGCCCCCGGCCAGCCAGGCCGCGGCCACCTTCACGCGCCAGGAAGCGTCGCGTTTCCTGGGCCGCGCCACGTTCGGCCCCAACATGGCAGCCATCGATGCGCTGGCCGCCAGCGACAGCGATGCGTGGTTCAAGTACCAGTTTTCCAGGCCGCAAACCTTGCATCGCGCGTATATCGACAAACTGCTGGCGACCGAAGCGGCCGGGGGTGAAAAGCTGACGTCGCGAGGCTTTGAGGAATCGTTCTGGCAGCAAGGCATGCACGGCGAGGATCAGTTGCGGCAACGCATCGCATTTGCCCTGTCGGAAATCTTCGTCATTTCCATGCAAAACGATGCCATCCAGCCAAGGGTGCGTGGCGTGGCGGCCTATTACGACATGCTGGGCCAGCACGCTTTCGGCAACTTCCGCAACCTGCTCAATGACGTGGCCCTGCATCCGATGATGGGCTTGTACCTGTCGCACATGCGCAATCAGAAAGAAACGGCGACCCGCACACCGGACGAAAATTTCGCGCGCGAGGTGATGCAGTTGTTTACCATCGGCCTGTACCAACTCAATGCAGATGGCAGCCTGAAACTGGCTGCAGGCAAACCCATCGCCACCTACACGCGCGATGACGTAATCGGGCTTGCCCGCGTATTTACCGGCTGGAGCTGGGCCGGTCCCGATCTGAGTAACAACCGCTTTGTCGGCAACGTGGCCGATCCCGACCGCGACTGGAAACCGATGCAGAACTACCCTGCATTTCATTCCAGCGGAGAGAAGCGTTTCCTGGGACAAAGTATCTCCGGTGTCACCAGCGGTGAGGCGGACTTGAAGCTGGCGCTCGATACCCTGTTCAACCACCCGAACGCGGGACCGTTCTTTGCGCGCCAGCTGATCCAGCGCCTGGTTAGCAGCAACCCCAGCCCCGCTTATGTGGGACGGGTAGCCGCCGCCTTTGCCAACAACGGCAATGGCGTGCGCGGCGACATGCAGGCCATCGTCCGCGCCGTGCTGCTTGACCAGGAAGCGCTGGCGGCTGCCGGGACGAGTTTGCGCACCGGCAAGCTGCGCGAACCGATACTGCGCCTCGCCGGCTGGATCCGCGCCTTCGACGCCAAAGCGCCCAGCGCCCGCTACCGCATCTATTATCTCGATGATCCCTTGACCGGGCTGGGCCAGGCGCCCATGAATTCCGCGTCCGTATTCAGTTTCTTCCGTCCTTCCTATATACCGCCCAATTCCGCGCTGGCCAGCGCGGGCCTGGTGGCGCCGGAGTTGCAGATCACATCGGAACCGTCTGTCACCGGCTACCTGAATTACATGCAGGACGTGCTCGACAGGGGCGTCGGCGAAGCCCGCGAAATCAAACCGGACTACACGCGCGAACTGGCGCTGGCTACCGACACGGGCGCCCTGCTCGACCGCATCAACCTGCTCCTGATGCATGGCAGCATGCCCGCCAGACTGCGCGGGCAAATCCTGACCGCCGTCAACGGCGTCAGCATCCCCGCAGCCACGGCGAGCAATGCCGCCCAAGTCGCCACGGCCCAGGCCAACCGCGTCAAGCTGGCCATTTTCCTGACCATGGCCTCGCCGGCCTACCTGGTACAAAAGTAAGAGCGATCCCATGCAAAACATCCCCTTTTCCCGTCGCCGCTTCCTCGGTTCCATACTGAGCCTGGCCGGTACCACGGCCGCCCCCTTCGCCCTGAACCTGGCCGCCATGGGCAACGCCGCCGCGCAGTCGGCCGACGACTACAAGGCCATGGTCTGCCTGTTCATGGCAGGCGGCAACGACGCCTTTAACACGGTGCTGGCCACCGATCCCCCGTCATGGAATGAATACGCGCGCCTGCGCAACACCGGCGGCGCCGATTCCATCCACTTGCCCGGCGTGGGCGAGACGGGCGGCGTATTGCCCATCGTACCCGCCACCGCGCAAACGGGCCGCGCCTTCGCCCTGCATCCCCAGCTGGCGCCCCTGAAAGACCTGTTCGACAATGGCCGCGCCGCCATCGTGGCCAATGTGGGCACCCTGATCCAGCCCGCCACCCTGGCGCAGTACAAGGCCGGCAGCGTGGCCTTGCCGCCCAAGCTGTTCTCGCACAACGACCAGCAGTCGACGTGGCAATCGGGTTCGCCGGAAGGGGCCAGCGTGGGCTGGGGCGGCCGGGTGGCCGACGTGGCCGGTTCGCTCAATACGAATGCCATGTTCACGGCCATTTCCGCGGCGGGCAACACCGTATTCCTCAGCGGGCGCCAGGTGCGCCAGTTCCAGGTAGGCCAGGCAGGCGCCGTGCCCATCCGGGGCCTGAGCGGCAGCCTGTATGGCGGCACGGGCGGCGCGGGCGCATTGCAAGCCATCATCAACGATGCGGGCAGCGACCTGATCGAACAGGAACACGTGGCCGTCGTGCAGCGCGCCATTTCCAGCCAGAGCGTGCTCAGCGGCGCCATGCTGGCGGCCGGCGCAGGCGGCGTGCCCAATCCGCCACCCTATGTCAATCCGAACACGGGCGTGTCCGGCGTCAATCCGTTGGCCGTGCAATTGCAGACGGTGGCGCGCATCATCGGCGGGCGCGGCGCCCTGGGGGCGAAACGGCAAGTGTTTTATGTGACCTTGGGCAGTTTCGATACGCATGACCGGCAAAAAGTGCTGCATGCCGACCTGATGGCCCGCCTGGCCCATGCGCTTGCGTACTTCGACACGACCCTGGCAGCCCTGCAGGGCGCGGACCTGCGGCGCCAGGTGACGACGTTTACGGCGTCCGACTTCGGCCGCACCTTCAGCAGCAACGGCGACGGCACGGATCACGGCTGGGGCGCCCACCACTTTGTCGTGGGCGGTGCCGTGAAGGGCCGCGACATCTACGGCGCCTTCCCCGTCACGGGCGTCGGCCATGAGCTGGACGTGGGTTCCGGCGCCCTGCTGCCGACCACCTCCGTCGACCAGTACGGCGCCACCCTGGCCAAGTGGTTCGGCGTGGCCGACAGCCAGCTGGCCGAGGTGTTCCCGAACATCGGCAACTTCAGCCGGCGCGACCTGGGTTTCATGACGACGGCTTAGCCATTCACGGCGATCACGAGGGTAGCGACATAGCCATCGGTGACATTGCCCGTCACCGTGGCCATCTGCAGGCTGGCGCCGTCGCTGAAAACATTGTCGCTGGCATAGCTGATCTGCGCCAGGTTGCGTACGCTGGCCGTGTAGCCGCTGGCCGCATAGGCTTCGTTCAAGGTTGCCAGCGGGAAGGTGAACTGCGAGGTCTTGATGCGGTTCGAGGCAGTGGCCGCCTTGGCCAGGCTGGGATAGACTTCAAAGTGCACGTGCGGCATGCGCCCGGCGTAGCAGCCGGGAAAGATGGTCGTAAAGCTGACGTTGCCGGCGCTGTCCGTTTCCTGCACGCCGCGCAGGTAATTTTGCGCCGTCACGCCGCTCGAATACAGCGAATACAAGCCGTCGCGATCACAATGCCATACATATACGGCGTAGCCGGCCAGGCCGGCGCAGCCGCCGCTGGCGTTGAGCAGCTGCAACTTGATGGTCAATGGCACGCCCGCCGCCACACTAGTGGCGCCATTGAAACTGGCGCGGATATCGCTGCGCACGACGCCCGACTGGTTCAGCACGTTGATGATGCTGCCGCCGTTCGTGTTCGTGCCATCGGCCGGATACGGCCCGCCCGTTTCCTCGGCTATCACCGTGCAGGCGCCCGTGCCAGGTGTAGCCAGCGTGCCCGTGCTGGCGCCGCTGCTGGCCACCGTGCCACTGGCGTCCGACCCGCCACCGCAGCTGATCAAAGGCAAAGTGGCGGCGCCGGCCAGCAGCCAGCGCAGCACTTGCCGCCGCTCGGCCGCCTGTCGCCGCATCATTTCGAGGTCGGATGCCAGACCGTGATCATGTAATTCCATATATATTCCATCAAGTGGGGCAAGCCCGCCAAGGCGGGGTTCAGGCTGGCGCACAGGTACAGCGCCTGTGTCGCATGGCGCGAGAGCGCCTGGATGCTGCTGCCCGGACGCAAGGCATGGATGCGCATGCTGGCTCTCCCTGTGCTCGCGCCTGCTTACTCGGCGCGCTGAAGCTGACGCGGGCCCTGGCGGCTGTCGCGCCGCTGCTGCGCCTGCTGGCGCTGTTCCGGCGTCAGCACGGCCAGCAATTGCTGCTCGAGGCGCGCTTGCTGCAAGCTGATCTTCGCCATGGCTTGGCCCGCCATGTTGGCCAGCGCACTGGCTTTCACATCGTCGTAGGCGCTGGACGCAGCCAGTTCGCGCAACTGCTCATGCGCCTTGAAGGCGATCTTTTCCTGTTCCCGCAACTCGGGCGCCTGGGCGTAGGTGGCGGCGAAAATCTTGTCCTGCTGGGCTTCGCTCAACTCGATGCCGCGCATAAACGGCGGCAAGCCAGGCGCGCCGGGTCCGCCAGGACCATGGCTGACGCCGGGCGGCGGTCCTTGCTGGGCCAGCGCCAGCAGCGGCATGCTGCAGGCCGACAACAGCAACAGGGATACGACGATACTCAGGTATTTCATTGGTTTTCCTTTCGTGGCGGTCAGCCCTGATTGTCGGCGTCTGGCGTGTAAAGCAACGTTAGGGGCGCGTAAAAGCGTGTAAAGGAAGGGCCGGAAATGTAAGCGGACGTGTGTAAAAGCGGGTAAAACCGCCGTGAACCGTCCCTGTTGACTGCTATCATCGGGCGATATTCACCCGAAAAAAGCACAGGCATGAGCAAGGTTTTGTTAATCGATGACGACGTGGAACTGGTCGGCATGTTCCAGGAATACTTGACGCAGGAAGGTTTCGACGCCCGCGCCGTGCACGACGGCGAAAGCGGCGCGGCCGAAGCGCTGACGGGCCTGTACGCCATCGCCATCCTCGATGTCATGATGCCGCACATGAATGGACTGGAAACCCTGCGCCGCATCCGCGCCGGCAGCAACCTGCCCATCTTGATGCTGACGGCGCGCGGCGACGATACGGACCGCATCGTGGGGCTGGAATTGGGCGCCGACGATTACGTGACGAAACCGTGCACGCCGCGCGAGCTGACGGCGCGCATCCGCGCCATCCTGCGCCGCGCGCAAGCGGCGCCACACGATGCGTCGGGCCTGACGCCGCTCACCGTCGGGCAACTGACGATGTGGCCCGAACAGCGCCGCGTTTCCTGGGCCGGCGCGCACCTGGAACTGACGAGCTCGGAATTCAACCTGCTGGAAGTGCTGGTACGCCACGCGGGCAAGCCCGTGAGCAAGAATCAATTGTCGGAACTGGGCCTGGGGCGCCCCATGGCCCGCTTCGACCGCAATATCGACGTGCACTTGAGCAGCCTGCGCCGCAAGCTCGGCAGCCTGGCCGACGGCCGCTCCTGCCTGCAGACCGTGTACCGCCTCGGCTACCAGCTGATCAAGGAGTAAGCGTGGGCCGTCTGTTCTGGAAGTTTTTTCTTTGCATCATGCTGGCGCAAGTGACGGCCACCATCGGCATCGGCGGCACCTTCTGGCTGAAAAACCGGGCTGCGCAGCAGGAACGGGCCCTCGACATCGACACCAGTCCGCCCGCGCAAATGATCATCGAAGCCGCCAGCGCCACCCTGGAAGCGGGTGGCAGCCAGGCCTTGCGGCAATTCCTCGGCAAGCTCGAACGCATGCGCGTGTTTGCCGTCGATGCCAAGGGAAAAGAATTGATGGGCCGCGCCGTGCATCCCGCCATGCTGGCCAAGGCGCGCGCCATGCTGGAGCAAAGCCAGGCCCATCCCGTCGTGCGCGATGCAGCCGGCAGCGACGGCAAACGCTACTTGCTGTTCCTGCCCTCGTCCGAACGCTTCCGCAATGCCGAGGCGGGCGCCGCGCGCGACACGCTCATCGCCGTCGCCATGAGCGGCCCGCGCGCCATGGGACCCGGTCCACGGCCCCACGAAGCGGGCGCCCCGCCGCCACGCGGCGAATTCGGCCGCGGCATGCCGCCGCGCATGGACACGCCCTACCGCAACTTCATTCCCCTGGCCGCCGCCATCGCCGCCAGCCTGTTGTTCGCCTTTTTGCTGGCCTGGTATTTTGCGCGCCCCATCCGCGACTTGCGGCAGGCGTTCGAAGCCGCATCGCACGGCAACCTGGCGCCGCGCTTTCACGCCAGCGGCAAGCGCGGCGATGAATTGACGGACCTGGGCCGCGATTTCGACCGCATGACGGGCCGCTTGCGCAACCTCATGGATAGCCAGACCCGCTTGCTGCATGACGTCTCGCACGAGCTGCGCTCGCCGCTGGCGCGCCTGCAGGCCGCCATCGGCCTGGCGCACCAGCAGCCGGAAAAGATGGCCGCCTCGATGCAGCGCATCGAACGCGAAAGCGAACGCATGGATAAACTGATCGGCGAGCTGCTGACTCTGTCGCGACTGGAAGCCGGGGCCGGGCACACGCACAGCGAAGACGTGGGCATCGCCGACCTCGTGCACGACATCGTGGACGACGCCCGCTACGAAGCCCGGGCGCGCCAGCTGGGCATCGCGCTGGCGGGCGACGCGGCCATGGCCGACGCCAGCGTCACGGGCCAGCCGGAACTGCTGGCGCGCGCCGTGGAAAACGTCGTGCGCAATGCCATCAAGCACAGCCCCGATGGCGGCACGGTGGATGTGGAGCTGTCGCGCCAGACCGACTGGCTGCGCATCGCGGTGCTGGACCGGGGACCTGGCGTGGCCAGCGCCGACCTGGCCCGCATCTTTGAACCGTTCTTCCGCGCCAGCAATACCCAGCACGGCACGGATGGCCACGGCCTGGGCCTGGCCATCGCCCAGCACGTCATCAGCGCCCATGGCGGCCGCATCAGTGCCAGCTTGCGCAGCGGTGGCGGCTTGTGCGTGGAAATGCTGTTGCCCGTCAAAACGCCAGGCTGAGCTGTCGGCGAGCCTGGCGTTTTTTATGTGTGGATGTGTTGTTACGCCTGCGTATCGATGATGCTGCCCAGGGTCGACGCGCTCGACTTGGCCGGGCTGGCCGCCGTGTCGGCGCTGCTGGACGTCTGAGCACCCTGTTGCGCCGCCTGTTGCGCGGCCGCCGCTTGCAACTGCGCGATCTGCGCCTGCAAGGCCTGGATTTGCTGCGCCAGCTGCTGCTGCAGCTTTTGCGACGCCTCCGTCTGCTCGCCCTTCTGCGACTCCGTCAACTGCTTTTGCGCCGCCGTGATCTGCCTTTGCAGCGCCGTGATCTGCGAACCGCTGCCCGCACTGGCGCTACCGGCTGCGCCGACTGCGCCGCCTGAACCGATTGCCGCTACCATACTGCCTCCTCAGTGTTTCAATACCAAGGTTAACGGCAGGCATGGGAGCGGAACTAGTGCGGCAGGTGTAAAGACAGGTAAAGACGACTGACGCCCCCGCCCTTCACCGCGATCAGGTCTTCGGCAGTGTCACGCCGACCTGGCCCTGGTATTTGCCGCCGCGGTCCTTGTACGACGTTTCGCACACCTCATCGGACTCGAAGAACAGCACTTGCGCCACGCCTTCATTGGCGTAGATTTTCGCCGGCAACGGTGTCGTGTTGGAAAACTCCAGGGTCACATAGCCTTCCCATTCCGGTTCGAACGGGGTGACGTTGACGATGATGCCGCAACGGGCATAGGTGCTCTTGCCCAGGCAAATCGTCAGCACGTTGCGGGGAATGCGGAAATACTCGACCGTACGGGCCAGCGCGAACGAGTTCGGCGGGATGATGCAATAGCCCTTGCCCGATACGTCGACGAAGTTATTTGCGTCAAAATCCTTGGGATCGACGATGGTGGTGTTGATGTTGGTGAACAACTTGAACTCGTCGGCGCAGCGGATGTCATAGCCATAGCTGGACGTGCCGTAGGACACGATGCGGTTGCCGTCGCGTTCCTTGACCTGGCCTGGTTCGAACGGCTCGATCATGCCCGTTGTTTCCGCCATGCGGCGTATCCATTTATCGCTTTTAATCGTCATCGCAGGGGTATCTTTCTAGAATATCGAATGGCTGGGACCGCGCGCCTGCTGCAGGCGCGGCCCGGATGGCAGGATTTTACGCGAAAATCCCCCGCTGTTGGCCCCCATCGCCTGAAAATCCTTGGCGATATTCTATTGCTTCGCCAGCAATGCCGTGATCATCTCGCGCACCACTTGCGCCGTCAGTTCCGGGTTTTCCATGGGAAACAGATGGCCGCCCGGCACTTGGCGGAAAAACTTGCCGACCAGCTTGCGCGTGGCCTTCAAGCCCGCCTGGCGGCATTCCACCGATTCCGTGCCGCCGATAAAGCCGATGGGCACTGGAAAACCGTCCTTGACGAGAGCGCCAATATGGTGCGGCAAGCTGCGGTAGACGTCCGTTTCCACTTCCCGCGTAAAACGCAGCTGCACCCCTTCCGGATGCGGGGCCAGGCCGCTGTCGATGTAGTCGCGCAACACTTGCGGCGCCCAGATGGCGAACATCTCCTTGGCGGCAAAATGCTCATACGCGGCTTGCGCGTCCGGCCACAGCTTGCGCCGCCGGGCGGAAAAACGCGACGGCGAGAAACGCTCGCCCAGCGCCGTGTTGCGCGCCAGCCGCACCAGCAAGGCGCGCCAGCCCGCCACTACGGGCGAATCGAGCAAGACGACGCAGCGCACGAGGTCGGGCCGCTGCTTGGCCACCATCACGCTGAGCATGCCGCCGAGCGAATGGCCGACGAGGATCACGGGCGCGCTGTAGCGACGTTCAAGCTCGTCGATATACTCGCGCACCAACTCGGGCCAGCCCGTGCTGACGGGGTATTCCGGGTCGTGCGCATGCATGTCGAGCGCCTGCACGGTGTAATGCTGGCCCAGCAAGCCGAACAGCTTGCGGTAGGTGCCGGCAGGATAACTGTTGGCGTGGGCAAAGTGCAGTTGCGGGAGGGTCATCGTAGGGCGGTGCCGGTAAATGCGATAGGCAATTGTAATGGCATGCCGACAAGACGAATCAGAGGAAGACCTCTAATTGCGGGCGCACTGGCTCCATGCCTGGCACGAACGAGGCCAGCACTTCGCCCAGCTCGGCCATCGAATCCACCACGCAAAAAGCGCCGTCAAACGCGTGATGACGGTTCATGTGATTGCGCACGACGATGCATTCCAGCCCGGCCGCATTGGCGGCGCGCAAGCCGCGCGGCGAATCTTCCACGGCCACGCAGTCGGCGGCGGCCAGGCCCAGGCGCCGCAAGCCCAGCTGGTAGCCGTCCGGCGCCGGCTTGCTTTCGCCATACATTTCACGCGTCAGCACGAAGTCGAAGTGGCCGAGCATGCCTGTGGCCGCATGGCTGATCCGGAAATGCTGTTCGTAGGCACTGGTGACCACGCCCATCGCCACGTGCGGACGCAGCGCCGCCAGCACTTGCTTGACGCCGGGCATGGCCAGCTGGCGCGCCTGGCGCAAGCGTTCGGCAAACAGCACCGTGCGCTCGGCCCGCAGGCGCTCGACCAGCTCGATCTCGTGGCCCAGCCCCAGCAACACATGCCAGGCGCCGTAGTTATTATCTAGGAACCAGTCAAAGAATTGCTTCGGCGTCAGGTCTATGCCGTAGGGCAAGAGCAAGTCGCGGTTGCTTTCGTAAAACAGCTGTTCGGTATCGACCAGCACGCCATCGTTGTCCCACAGCACGCCCTGGATGGTTTTCATGGCTTGTCGGTCAAAAACTTACTTGAAGAAGATGTCGTAGGACAACTTCACGATCAGCAGCACCAGCAACACGAGGAAGAGGATGCGCACGAAGGCGGCGCCGCGGCGCACGGCGATCCATGTACCCGTCAAGGCGCCCAGGATATTGCACACGGCCATCGGTGCAGCCACGGCATACACCACGTGGCCGGCGGGAATGAAGAAGGCCAGCGCGGCCACGTTGGTGGCGATATTCACCAGTTTCGAGCAGGCCGAGGCAAGGATGAAATCGAAGCCGAAGACGCGGATGAACAGGAAAATCAAAAAGCTGCCCGTACCCGGCCCGAACAGGCCGTCATAAAAACCGATGGCGCCGCCGATGACGATGGCGAGGATGCGTTCGCGCGGGCCGATGGGACGCGCTTCGCGGGTTGTGCCGAAATCCTTCTTGATGAAGGTGTAGATGGCCATGATGATGATCAGCACCAGCACCATGGGACGCACCACCTGCTGCGGCACATAGGACACGGCGGCCGCGCCGATGAAGGACATGACGAAGGCGCTGGCCACGGCCGGCAGCACCAGCAGCCACGGGATATGTACCTTGCCGACGAAGGAGCGGGCCGCAAACGTGGTGCCGCAGGCGGACGCCAGCTTATTCGTGCCCAGCAAGGACGTCGAAGCCATGTTCGGCATCAGGTTGAACAAGGCCGGCAGCTGTATCAGCCCGCCCCCGCCCACGGCGGCATCGATCAGGCCGGCAAAGAAGGCAAATAAACACAGCAGCGAGATGGTCAGCATGATAGGCAATAAGAATGATCGACAGCGGCAGTATAGGCGTCGTGGATTTTTTCCGATGCAACTTCAAATTGCGGAAAACGCAATCAGGCGTAACGCTTGACGGAATGCGCCCCATGCGGTCTACTGGCTTCTTTTGCCGGGAGTGACGCGATGTCGATGAAACTGATGTGGGAGATCCGCGCCTTCTGCACCGTGGTCGAAAAGCGCAGCTTCATCCACGCGGCGCGCATGCTGGGACGCTCGCCATCGGCCGTCACGCGCGCCATCCAGTTCCTCGAGGAAGCCATCGGCGCCGAGCTGATCCTGCGCACGCAAAAACAGTTCACCCTGACGACGGCCGGCGAAACGTATTACGCATCGGCCAAGCACTTGCTGGAAACGCAGGCCGAGGCGGAAGACCAACTGGCGGAACTGAGCAACTCGCCGCAAGGCTGGGTGCGCCTCTCGGCGCCGGAAATCCTGTCCCTGGGATTCTTGCCAAAAGTGGTGGCGCAATTTTCGCGCGACTATCCGAACGTGTCGGTGGACATCCATTTCTCGGACAAATCGATCGACCCCATCCAGGAAAAGCTGGACTTCGCCATCCGCGGCGCCTTCCCCCAGTCGAGCGAGCTGATCGGCTATCCCCTGTGGAACTACCGCCGCTACATGTACGCCTCGCCCGACTATATAGAACGCATGGGCGCGCCCGAAGAGCCGGAAGAGCTGGCCGGCCACGACATCATCATGCACTCGGCCCCCCGCATCCTGCGCGACTGGCATTTCGTTTCCACCGAGCGCAACGTGCGCTACCAGGTGCAGCCGCGCTTCCGCTTCACTTCCGGCATCGCCACTTTTCAGGCCGCCCTGGAAGGAGCGGGCATCGTGCGCCTGGCCAGCTGGCTGGCCGAACCTGCCGTGGCCGCCGGCACCCTGCGCCGGGTCTGCACGGCCTACCGGCTGACGTCGTCGAAGGAGCTCGATCCCAGCATCCATGCCGTGTATGGCACGTCGAGGATGGCCAAGGGGGCGCGGCTGTTTCTGGAGTATGTGCGGCAGCGGGGGCTGGAGATACCGGACGAGCGGCACAGCTGACACTGCGCCGATGAACGGACGTTACGGCTTGATGCGGACGGAAACAGGCGTATCCAGGACCCACGCCACGTCATAGATAGGCGCGCTGCCGCGAAACGATATCGCGATGAGCTCCAGCAACGCTTCCGTTCCATGCGCGATAAAGGTTTCCACATAGCCGTCGGAACCCACATGGTGGTAAGCCACCTCCTTCGCTTTCACCAGCGGCGCCGGCCCGACGATGGCGGATCCCTGAAAGCGAAAAACCAGCACGCAGCCTTTTCTTTCCGCCTGCAAAAGCGCGCCCTGCAGTCCCTGCGACAGCGTCACGTGGCCAAAAACGCCTTGCAGCTGTCGCTGCTTCACTATGGCCTCGGCGGTTGACTCGTCCGTCACATGATACAGATAAGGGTGCTGCAGGCGAACGGCGTCAGCTGGCCGTCCTTGCAAATCATATGACAGCGTCTTCGACTGCTTGCTTTGGGAGCGGATCCGTGACTCGAAGTTGATCACCGGCACGGTCACCTTTTTCTTCCAACTAAACCAGCCCATCTCCACCCTTTCAGAATATTCCAGGCAGCACCGGGGCCGCCAACCCATGGCAGATATATACCATTAATGCAGCAGCGTCCGCTAGCGCCCATGCCAGTAGCGCGGCCGGCTGGCCCGATATCGCGTCACATCAATATCTTCGCCAAACTCCAGCACCACCGCCCCTTCCACATCCGTGCGCAGCCGGGCAATCCCCATATCGCCATAGCGCGCATACACTTGCGGCTTCGGATGTTTGTAGCGATTCCTGTGTCCCACCTGGAAAATCGCCAGGGTCGGATGGACGGCGTGCAAGAACGCCGGTGTCGATGACGTGCCGCTGCCATGATGGGGTGACAGCAGCACGTCGGCCGCCAGTTCGCCCTCCGCAGAACGGGCCAGCAATTGCGCCTCCTGCGCCGCTTCGATGTCGCCGGCCAGCAAGATCGAGTGCTTGCCTGCCGTGATTTTCACGGTACAGCTGCGGGCGTTCGGCTTCAGTGCAATGTCCGCGTGGCTGGCTGGCAATGGGTGCAGCATGGCGAAGTGCACGCCGTCCCAGGTCCAGCTCTGGCCCGCCATGCAGTGCAGATAGGGTCGGTGCGATTCCCGCTGGAACTCGACGGCCGGATGGCCGTCGAACAGCGACGAGGCCAGCCAGCCTACTTGCACGTTCTCCAGCAAGGACAGGGCGCCGCCCGCGTGATCGAGGTCGCTGTGGGAAATGATCACGCCGTCGAGCTTGGCGATGCCGCGTGCGCGCAGGTAAGGCACGATGACCCGGCTGGCGCCATCGGAATCGAGGCTGTAGGCGGGACCCGTGTCGTACAGCAGACGGTGGTCGTGGGTTTCCACCAGCACGGCCATGCCTTGCCCCACGTCGAAGGCCGTCACCCACAGCTGGCCCGGCGGCGGGCTGGACGGCAAAGCCGTCAGCAGCGGCAGCCAGCCCAGCATGCCCGCCCACCTATGGGGCCATCCGCGTGGCGCCAAGAGCCAGGCCGTGCCAAACAATGCCCAGCAAAAACTCCACATTGGGGGCGCGGGCGCCGTCCACACGGCAAAGCGGCGCGCGCCCAGCCATTCGAGCACCTGCGCCAGCATCTGCACGATGGCGTGCGCCAGCAACAGTACCCCGTCGGACAAAGGCGCAGGCAGCAGGCTACCCGCCAAGGACAAGGGCGTGACGACCAGGCTGATGACGGGAATGGCCAGCGCGTTGGCCACGGGGCTGACCAGCGACACTTGCGAAAACAGCAGCATCGTCAGCGGCACCAGCCCCATCGTCACCACATATTGCGTGTGCGCGCCCAGCGCCACGGCCGCGCGCAGGCGGCGCCAGCGGCCAGCCTGCGGCGGCATGGGCGTCGTGGTACGGCCCGCCGTCGCGTACAGCATGGTGGCGACGGCGCCGAACGACAGCCAGAAGCCGGGCCACAGCACGGCCCACGGATCGAGCAGCACGACGACACCCAGCGCCAGGCACAGCACGTGAACGATGCTGGTGATGCGTCCCAGCCACAGGGCCAGCGCCACCACCAGCAACATATACAAGGTGCGTTGCGCGGGCACGCCGAAGCCGGCCAGCAGCACATAAAAAAAGGCCGCCAGCGCACCGGCCAGCGCCGCCACCTTTTGCGCCGGCAGCCGCAGGGGCAGCTGCCAATCCGTGAAAAACGAACGGCGCCACAACGCGCCCGCGCCCAAGGCGAACAGTCCCGCGATCATGGTGATGTGCAAGCCGGAAATCGAAATTAAATGGCTCACACCCGTGCGGTTGAACACTTGCCAGTCCGACTGGGGAATGGCGCGCTGGTCGCCCACCACCAGCGCCACGATCACGCCCGCGTACTGCTTGCATTCCAGGCTGCGGGCGATGCGTGCGCGCAAGGTCGCGCGGCTGGCCTCCACCACGTTGCTGAAGCCGGGCACGAAGGCGACCAGGCGCGCATTGGGCGTATCGGCGCGCGGCTGCGGCCGTACATAACCCGTGGCGCGCACGCCCTGCTCCAGCAGCCAGGCCTCATAGTCAAAACCCATGGGGTTCGCATTGCCGTGCGGACGCTGCAGGCGCACCGTCAGCCGCCAGCGCTCGCCCGGCTGCACGTCGCCCACGGCGTTCGTCACCGCATCGCGAAAACCCGCGTACCAGGACAAAGCAATCAAGGGCGGCACCTTCGCGCCAACCGCCTTTTCCACGGCAAAGTTAAAGCGCACGCCCTGCTCGAAGCGGTACGGCAGGCTGGCGATGGTGCCCGTGACAACAATGTCCTGCCCTTCATCAGCCAGCGCCAGTTGCGGCGCCATGGCAGCCTGGGCCAGCCAGGCTGCCCAGTAAAAGCCGAGGCCAACTCCAGCGGCAAGCGCAACAACGCAGCGCCATCGCGCATGGCGGCGCAGCAGCAGACTAGCCGTCAAACCTGTGCAAACGATCACCCACAGCAGCACGCCCGCGTGCGGCGGCAAGCTTGCCTGCGTCTGCAACCAGGCGGCGCCAGCGGCAAAGCCGAGTATCAGGATGCGCATGGGAAGGCGGAATCAAGGCAGAATCAGCTCGCTGCGAAAAGGGCTCAGCTACTGTGATCGTTTTCGACTCTTTGCCGTCTGATCTGGCGCAATGGTAGCGTGAATAAGTAAGCTCAGGCACGCCATCCGACACCACCGCAGGCGAAACTTCCCCCATGCTAAGATGGCCATCCGGCGCCCAGGCGCCACGACTTAGCGGATCTTGCATGACCCCACTGACAGCGGCCGAAACCTATTTGCAGGACTTTCATCAAAGGCAAGTGGGTGCGACCAGCGCCGCGTTTGCCCATCTGCCAGCCAGCTCCCCCGCCGGCAACTGGGCCTCGTCCTACGAAGTGCTGACCAGCCTGGTACCGGCCGTGGACACACCATTGAGCGTGCTCGACCTGGCCTGCGGCGACGGCCATCTGCTGGGTTTGCTGGCGGCCAGGCGGCAACCCCGGCTGCAACTGTTGGGCGTCGACATGAGCCAGAGTGAACTGGCCGCCGCGCGCGCCGCCCTGCCCGCCTCCGTGCGGCTGCTGTATGGACGCGGCCAGGCGCTCGATCTGCCGTCGGCCAGCGTCGATTATCTCGTCTCGCACATGGCGCTGATGCTGATGGACGACATCGAGCAAGTCGTGCGGGAAATGCGCCGCGTGCTGCGCCCCGGCGGCCAGTTCGCGGCCATCGTCGGCCGCACTTTCTTGCTGGGCGAAGTCAACGAGGTTTTCATGCGCGTGTTCAAACCGATCGCCAGCACCGAGCTGCCGCCGCTGCGCTTCGGCGACCGGCGCACGGGATCCGAAGCGGGATGGCGCGAGCTGCTCGATGGCAGTTTCGCAGACGTTGAATTCGACAACATCGACGTATCATGGACGCCTACGCCGGATGAACTGTGGACGGCCCTGCTGGATACCTACGATATCGACCGCCTGCACGACGGAGCCAGGCAGCGCCTGCGCGACGCGTTCATGGACGCCGTGGCGCCGCTGCAAGCCGGTGACGGATTGATCGCCACCGGCTGGGGGCTACGCGCCGTACGCGCTCGGGCAGCAGCCTGAACTCCCATCGTCGCCAGTGACTGTCCGCATCACCTGAAAAAGGCCGCGATAGTGGCTGCCACGGCGCGCAGCACTGCTACTGTCCATTGCAGGTTTGCTGGCAGGCGGACCGTTCGGCGTTGCACTCTGCTTGAGCGGTACCGCCTGCAATGCAAGCCCGCCATTCGGCAGCGCAGGCGCTATAGCAGCTTGCAAAGGCTGGCGTCGCAGTCACCGCCAGACCGAGACCTGACGCAAAAAGAAATGCAGCGAGCTTTTTATTCATGGTGTTCTCCAAAGTTGGATGGCTGATGAATCCCTGCGCGCGCCATCCACTGGCGCAGGGCCACATACACAGGTATGTCGGGTGTCATCGCAAGCTGGCCGTGCGTCAGCGCGAAGTGAAAAGTCCTGCGGCCGCCAAAGGATACTGGAGCACCGCCAAATCAAAGCCGTTCATCTAAACGCGGCGTGCCCCAGCTGATAGCCAGACCAGCAGCCAGAATAATGGCGCGCATCGCCGCCAATTTCCGATATTTTGAAAACATGCAAGAATTCTCCTCGCGAAATATGAGTCCATAATCAGCTCGCCATTATTAATTGTCAAGATAATTCAATTCATTTAGCACCATCGGATAATTCCTCATGCAATGACAAATACAGCCGCGATACGGAAACGGTTCCGCCTTGCTTCATTTCAAATCGGCAGAATTGGAAGGTTTATTCAGTCATGCCGGCTGCTGCTGTCGCATGGCAGAGCGACGGCAATGACTCATTGTCTGGCAAGCGCAAGAAAACAATGCGCACATGATACGAATATCATCACTGTTAATATCAATGGAAACTTACTCTTTGTCATTATCGACAGTTAAGTCTTCATAATCAAATTCACAAAATAAAACAAAATTAATAAAAATATATTTATAAAATTTCCAGTTGAATAAAATCCAGCAAAAATAAACCGATGAGCACAAAGCACCAGATATCGCATTCCCGTTCGGTGTTCAAGAAAAGTGATTCATCAGAGGGGAAACGCCGCACTCAATGCCTGCCAGTTTCTTATCCGGGCCAGGGAATCAGTACTTTAAAAATCAGCGCTCCGGCAACAAGCACTCCGTGCGCCGGGAAAAATCTTTGCCCGGCGCACGGTATAATCGGCCTCGCTTACTTCAACACCCAGGCACGACATGACTTCCTCCGCACTTCCTCCCGACACTTCCACCGACATCTCCGACAGCAGCGAAGACAATAACGACGCCACCCTCGTCGCGGAACTGGGGGAACTGGCCGAGCATATCCGCCTCGTCAAGATGGAAGGCCGCGTCTTCGTGCGCTTTTCCGGCGTGGTCAAGGCCGGCCACCTGGTGGTGCCGTATGCGCTCGTACCAAGCCAAGGCGTGCTGGCGCGGCCGGCCAAGTGGCGCAAGATGGACCGCGAGGCCAAGCTGGCCCTCGTGCGAGAACGGGCCAGCGCGGCCGTCTTCGAGGAGCTGCGCCAGCACGTGATCGATTTCGTCGCCGATATCGCGGGCCTGAGCGAGGATGTGGACACGGACCCGATGGTTTTCCTGCACACACTGGCCGACATGCAGACGTCGGAGCCGGCCGGCATGGTGTTCGACCGCATCCGCCAGCGCTTCCATCACGCCATCGAACGCCAGCAGGAAGAACAGCACGCGGCGCGCACGCGCCAGAGCATCAACCTGGCCGAATACCCCGCCTCGTTCGAGATGGCGCGCCGCCTGCCGCGCCGCTTCGTCGCGCTGCTGGGTCCCACGAATTCCGGCAAGACGCACCGCGCCATGGAAGCGCTGGTCAAGGCCAAGAGCGGCATCTACCTGGCGCCATTGCGCTTGCTGGCCCTGGAAAACTACGAACGCCTGCAGGAAGCCGCGCCGCATGGCAAACCGCTGGCCGTGAGCCTGATCACGGGCGAGGAGCGCCGGGTCGTCGACGGCGCCACGCACGTGGCCAGCACGGTGGAAATGCTGGACACGAAAACCGTCGTGGAAGTGGCCGTCATCGATGAAATCCAGATGCTGGCCGACCCTGACCGGGGCGCCGCGTGGACGGCGGCCGTCTGCGGCGCGCCTGCCCACACCGTGTATCTGGTGGGAGCCCCCGAAGCGCGGCGCGCCATCGAGGCGCTGGCCGAGCGCCTGGAATGCCCGCTGGAAGTGCACGTATTAAAACGCATGGCGCCCCTGTCGATGGAGCCGACGGCCGTGCGCAAGGTGCGCAACCTGCGCCGCGGCGACGCCGTCATCGCCTTTTCGCGCCGCGAAGTGCTGATGTGGCGCGACATGATCACGGAAACGGGGCTGTCGGTGGCCACTGTCTACGGCAACCTGTCGCCCGAAGTACGGCGCGCGCAGGCGCAGCGCTTCCGCGACGGCACGGCCGATATCGTCGTCGGCACGGATGCGCTGGCGATGGGCTTGAACATGCCGATCGCGCGCATCGTCATGACCACCTGCGTCAAATACAATGGCCGCGAAGAGGAAGAGATTTCGGCCGCGCTGGCGCGCCAGATCGCCGGGCGCGCGGGCCGCTACGGCGTGCATGAAGAGGGACTCGTGGCCGGCTACGACAACGAGACGCATGAAGTGATGCGCGCGCTGCTGAAGGAAAAGCTGCATCCGCTGAACACGAGCGGCTTTGCCGTGGCACCCTCGCTCGAACATCTGCACCGTATTTCATCGGTGACGGGCGAACTGTCGCTGTCAAAACTGCTGCGCCGCTTTATCCACAATATCGACGTGCCGGACGGCTTCTTCTTTCCCCGCATCACGGAAGACCAGAAGGAGCGCGCCGTCTGGCTCGATACCCTGCCCCTGTCCGTGGCCGACAAGTTCACCCTGTCGCTGGTGCCGATATCGAGCAAGGTGCCGTCCTTGCAAACGGCGTGGGAACACTGGGCGAAGAATCTGTCGCAGGGAAAAGTCAGCACCTTGCGCCAGCATGCGTACGGCGGCGGCACGCAGAATCTGCAGCAGGTGGAAGACACTTGCCGCTACTACTCGGCCTATGCGTGGCTCAGCTACCGCCTGCCCGAATTCTTCCCCGATATCTCCGTGGCGCAAAACCTGTCGCGCGACGCGTCCGAGCGGGTCGACTCCATCCTGCGCGCGCACAATGCGGCGTCGCGGGGACGCTCGAAGAAATTCAAATAGGCGTAAAAAGTAAGCGTCAACCGAGGGGCCAGAACCAGACCTCGCCGCAGTCCCAGTAGCACTCGGTGCCGCAGATTTTCACGCCGATGGAGGGCAGCAGGATGTCGATATGCCCGCCCGCGCCGCCCAGGTAGCCTGGAATGCGGAAGAAGGCGACGAGGCCCTGGCGCTGGCCGATGCCCTCCATGGCCGCATCGCTGCTGAATTTTTCGGGCACGCCGAACATCGATGGGCTGGCCAGCATGTGCGACAACTTGGCCTGTCCCGGTTCGATCAGCGCGCCCTTGAATGGGCCCCTGCGGATGGCCATGCGGCCCTTGACCTTCACGCCGGCCTTGATCAGGGCCAGGCTGACGCGGATGGCGCAGGTGTTGGCAAAGCTGTCCTTGCCGATCAAGTCTTCCCAGCCGATTTCGCGGAACAGGGCCGCCTGGTCGACGGCCGCCACGCTCGCGTAATTTTCACGCAGATTGATGAATGCAGGTTTCACGCCAGCCTCCCGTTGCCCCTGGTCGACAGGGAACATCAGGCCGATTGTAGGAGGATGCGGCAGCCCCGCACTGAGCGAGGTCAAGCATTGGTCCGGTATGTCGGGTTAGGCCAAAGGCCGTAACCCGACAACACCAATAAAGCCAACAATGATGTCGGATTACGCGCGGCGTTGCCCCGCTAATCCGACCTACACGTACGAGACCGGTGAAAGTTATGGTTTGGCCACCTCGTAATGCAACTTGAGCACCAGCCCATTATGGTCGTCGGCCATATAGATATCGCCATCCTGCCCCAGCTTCACGTCGACGGGCGCGCCCCTGCCCTGCTTGCCCTTGCGCTCCCAGTTGCCGATCAACTCGACGGACTTGCCCAGCGGCGCGCCGGCCTTGTCGGGCAGCAGGGCCACCAGACGGTGGCCGTTGCTGCGGTAGCCGTGGTAGCCGATGATCAGGCTATTCTTGTACAGTTCTGGGAAGCGGCTGGCCGTATAAAACGTCATGCCCAGCGGCGCGGCGTGGCCGGGCAGCAAACGCTGGGGCGCCACGTATTGGGCGGCGCAAGCCGTCTTCGGGTATTCGGGGCTGGCGACGTTATCGTCGTAGCAGTACGGCCAGCCGTAGTGCCGGTCGGCCTTGATCAGGTTCAATTCCTCGTGCGGCAGGTTTTCATCGCTTTTCAGTTGCGGCATGGCGGCCTGGATGGCGTCGCGCGCGTTCTCCGCCTGCCACAGCTCGCCCGTCGCAGGATGAAAAGCCAGCGCCATCGAGTTGCGCAAGCCGCGCGCATGCGTGCGCCAGCTCGTCACCGTGCCGGCCGGCCAGGCCATCGTGTATTCGCGGATGGCGCCCAGCGCTTCCGGACCTTCCGCCGAAGGGCAGGCCTTGGCCGGATCGGGCGCCTTGCCATCGTTCTCGCAATGGTCGGTACTGGAACCCACGTTCACATACAGGTCGCCCTTGGGGCTGAAGCGCATGTTCGTCAGCAGGTGCAAACCGAGGCCCGGCAGGCGCGGCGTCTTGGACGTGCCGCCGATCACGTCGGTGAGCTTGCGGGTGGTGTCGCGCAGGTCGAAGCGGAAGATGCGTCCCACCTCGCCCACATAGACCATGCCGTCCGGTCCCTGCACGATGCCGTTCGGGCGATCAAGCTTGTCGAGCAGCAGCTTGCGCTCATAGCCGGCGCCGGCCGCCTTCGGCTGCAACAGCCACAATTTTCCCTGCTTCGGCGCCCATCCCGTCATGTCCGTGACGAGGATGTCGCCATTCGTCAGCGGCAGCACGCCACGCGGGAACTTCAGGCCATCGGCCAGCACGGCCACGCAAAAGCCGGCTGGCGTGGTGACGTCGAGGCGGGGCATGCTGTCGCACTGGGCGCTTTGCGCCGCCATGGCGGGAGCGAACGCAGCGGACAGGCAGGCGGCCAGGATGATCTTGTTGTTCATTGCGGTCTCATTCCATCAAGGGTAGTCGGGGCAGTACGGCGCGCGCGTTGGCGCGGGTGGCAACGGCCACGTCGGCCAATGCCAGGCCGCGCAGCTCGGCCAGCACGGCGCCGATGCGCGGCAATTCTTCGGGGCTGTTGCGTCCCGGGTGGACCCAGCTGGGGGAAATATCGGGCGCATCCGTCTCCAGCACGATGGCATCCAGGGGCAATTCCGTGGCCATGCGGCGTATCTGCAGGGCGCGCGTAAACGTCATGGCGCCGCCGAACCCCAGCTTGAAACCCAGGTCGATATAACCCTGCGCCTGCTGGAAGCTGCCATTGAAGGCATGGGCGATGCCGCCGTTCGGGCGGATCTGGCGCGCGTGCTTGAGGACGATATCCTGCGAGCGTCGCACGTGGGCCAGCACGGGCAAATCGAAATCGCGGGCGATTTTCAACTGCTCGCGCAAAAAATGCTCCTGCTTGACGCGCATGGCCGGTTCGCACAGCATGGGGATGAAGAAATCGAGGCCGATTTCGCCGATGGCGACAAAACGCGGGTCATTCATGGCCAGCGCCACGGCTTCGCGCAGGGCGATCAAATCGTCGTCCGTGGCATGCGGCACGTAGATCGGGTGGATGCCCAGCGCATAGCAGGCGTTGGGCGCCGCTGCCGCCATGTCGCGCACGATGGCGAAATTGGCCCGTTCGATAGCGGGAATGACGATCATGCCCACGCCCTGCTGCTGCGCGCGCGCCGCCACCTGCAGCGATTCGCTGCCGAATTCATGCGCGTCGAGGTGGCAGTGCGTGTCGATCCACAGCATGGCGGTTCCTTAGTATTGCTCAGTATTGATAAGGTTGCAGCCCTTCGTCCGTCAGGCGCAGCACGCGGTCGCAACGCTTGGCCAGCTCGATATCGTGCGTGACGATGACGAAGGCCGTGCCCAGGGTGCGCGACAGTTCCAGCATCAGGTCGAAAATCTGTTCGGCCGTGGCGTGATCGAGATTGCCCGTCGGTTCATCGGCCAGCACGCAGGCTGGCTGCGTGACGAGGGCGCGGGCCAGGGCCACGCGCTGGCGCTCGCCGCCAGACAATTCACCCGGAGTGTGCGTGACCCGCTTGGCCAGATTCACGCGCGTGAGGATCTGCTGCGCCAGCTCGGTGGCGGGCGCACGCTTCATGCGCCGTATCATCAAAGGCATGGCGACGTTGTCGAGTGCGGAAAACTCGGGCAGCAGGTGGTGGAACTGGTAGACGAAGCCCAGCGAGGCATTGCGCAAGTCGCCGCGCGCCTTTTCGCTCAGATTGGCGAAATCCTTGCCCAGCAAGGTCACCTTGCCGCTGGTGGGCGTATCGAGGCCGCCCAGCAGGTGCAGCAGGGTCGATTTGCCGGAGCCGGAAGCGCCGACGATGGCGACGCGCTCGCCGCGGTGCACGTCGATGTCGATGCCAGCCAGCACCTGCACCTTGTAGCTGCCCTGCGTGAAAGTCTTGCCCAGGCCGCGGCAGGAAAGGACGGCGGAATCGGCGGAAGCGCCGTTGGAGGCAGGTTTGTTCAGATCGGTCATGGTCGTAGTCAGTGGTTTATTCATAGCGCAGGGCTTCCGCAGGTTTCACGCGGGCAGCCCACCAGCTTGGGTACAGGGTCGCCAAAAAGGCGAGGATCACGGCCAGCACGCCGATCTTGGTGACGTCGGGCCAGCGCAGGTCGGACGGCACGGTGCTGATGAAATAGATGTCCTTAGAGAGGAACTGCACGCCCAGCAAATGCTCGATGAACGGCACGATGACGTCGATGTTCATGGCCACCAGCACGCCGCCGCCCACACCGAGGATCGTGCCCAGGATGCCCACCAGCGCGCCCTGGATCATGAATATCTTCATGATGGAACGGGGCGAAGCGCCCAGGGTGCGCAAAATCGCGATATCGGCCTGCTTGTCCGTCACCGTCATCACCAGGGTCGAGACCAGGTTGAAGGCGGCCACCGCGATGATCAGGGTCAGGATGATGAACATCATGCGCTTTTCCGTCTGCACGGCGGCAAACCAGTTGGCGTTCAGCTTCGACCAGTCGCGCAGCCACAGGTCGCCCGGCATGGTTTTTTTCAGTTCCGCCGCCACTTGCGGCGCCTGGTTCATGTCGGCCAGACGCAGACGCAGGCCCGATGGGCCGTCAAGGCGCAGCAAACGCTGGCCATCCTCGATATTGATGAAGGCCAGGCCCGCGTCGAATTCATTGTGGCCCGCCTGGAAGATGCCGCTGACGGTAAAGCTGCGCATGCGCGGCAGCACGCCGGCCGGCGTGACCTGGCCCTGCGCCAGCATCAAGGTGACTTTTTCACCGAGGTTGACGCGCAAGGCGCGCGCCAGCTCGATGCCCAGCACGATATTGAAGGTGCCCGGCTGCAGCGCCTTGAAGCTGCCCATGCGCGTCTGGCCGGCCACGTCGGACACGTTCGGCTCTTCCTCGGGCAGCACGCCGCGCACGATGGCGGGGCGCAGCGCATCGTCGCGCAACAGCATGCCCTGTGTTTCCACGAACGGCGCGGCGCCCTTCACGGCTGGATTTTTAAAAGCTTGCGCAGCTTCCGCGCGCCAGTCCGGCATGCTGCCGCTGTTGTCGAATACTTCCACGTGGGCCAGCACGGACAGCATGCGGTCCGTCACTTCCTTCTGGAAGCCGTTCATCACGGACAGCACGACGATCAGCGCCGCCACGCCCAGGCCGATGCCGGCCATGGAAATGAGCGAGATAAAGGAGATAAAGCTGTTGCGGCCACTGCGCTTGCCGGCCCGCGTGTAGCGCAGGCCGACCAGCCATTCGAAAGGAAGATTTTTTAACATGCTCATTGATTCGTTATTTCTCAGGGATCTGACCCGCCGGGTCTGACCCCGACAGTTTGTTGATCAGCCAACTATTCATACCGCAAGGCCTCGGCCGGCTTGACACGCGCGGCGCGCCAGCTCGGGTAGATAGTCGCCACCAGTGCCAGGCCAAAGGCGATCAGGCCGATCTGCGCCACGTCCAGCCAGTGCACGTCGGACGGCACGGCGCTGATCTGGTAGATTTCCTTCGAGATGAAGTGCAGGCCGAAGATGCCTTCGATGAAGGGCACGATGACGCCCACGTTCAGCGCCAGCACGACGCCGCCGATCACGCCCAGGGCGCTCCCCAGCAAGCCGACCAGCGCGCCCTGGATCATGAAAATCTTCATGATGGAGAATGGCGAGGCGCCCAGGGTGCGCAAAATCGCGATGTCGGCCTGCTTGTCGGTGACCGACATCACCAGGGTCGAGACGAGGTTGAACGCGGCCACGGCGATGATCATGCTGAGGATGATGAACATCATGTTTTTCTGGCTTTGCACCAGCGCATACCAGCTGGCGCTGGCGCGCGACCAGTCGCGCATCCACAGCTGGCCCGGCATCGACGCCTTGAGTTCGCGCGCCACCTGCGGCGCCTTGTTCATGTCGTGCAGGCGCAAACGCAGGCCGGACGGGCCGTCGAGCTGCAGCAACTGCTCCGCATCCTGCATGTTGACGAAGGCCAGACTGCCATCGAGTTCATTGTGGCCCGCCTCGAAGATGCCGGCTACCTTCAGCGCGCGCATGCGCGGCATGACGATGCCATTGGCCGGATCGCCCGCCCTCGGCTCGCGTTCCAGCATCAGGGTGACGTTCTGCCCCACTTTCACGTCGAGCGCCTTGGCCAGGTCGATGCCCAGCACGATGTTGTACGAGCCTGGCGTGAGATCCTTGAAACTGCCCTGCTTCATCTGGCTCGCCACGCTGGACACGGTGGCTTCCTGCTGCGGCAGCACGCCGCGCACGACGGACGGGCGCATGGTTTCGTCGTTGAGCAGCATGCCCTGGGTTTCCACGAACGGCGACACGGCCTTGACTTGCGGGTTGGCGTAGGCGGCGCGTTCCTGCGCCTGCCAGTTCGGCATGGAGCCGCTCGTATCGAACACCTCGACGTGGGCCAGCACCGACATCAGGCGGTCGGTGACTTCCTTCTGAAAGCCGTTCATGACGGACAGCACGACGATCAGGGCGGCCACGCCCAGGCCGATGCCGGCCACGGAAATGAGGGAGATGAAGGAAATGAAGCTGTTGCGGCCACTGCGTTTCCCGGCGCGCGTATAGCGCACGCCGACCTGCCACTCGAAGGGAAATTGTTTGATGATGCTCATGCGCTCCCGCGACAACGATGATATGCGAGCGCGCAGTGTGCCACACAATGGGCATTTCATGCATCAAGTCTGCGTGATCCATGTGTGAAACCGCGCACGCCTGCCCTATTTTGCCTCCTGCGCCAGGCCAAACACGGCCAGCAGCCGCCCCGCCAGTGCATATTGCCGCATCTGCGCCAGGGTCAGACGGTGCAGCTGGTCGCTGCGCCGCTGCTGTATCGTGAAGTAGCTGTCGCGCGTCTGGATGACCTGCTGCAGGTTGCGCCGGCCCGCTTCGTACTGGATGGTCCCGCCGCGCACGACGAAGGCCATCTTCTTTTCCTGTTCGTCGAGCAGGGCCAGGGTGCGCTGCGCATTGGCGATGCGCGGCAACATGCTGGCTAGGTCGGCGCGCGTGCCCTGCTCGGCGCGCGCCACGTCCGCCTCGGCCGCCTGGGCGCGGCTGATGCTCTCGTCGCGCTGCGCCAGGCTGCCCCCGCCCAGCGGGAATTCCCAGGAGACGCCCACCGACCAGCCCCGCTGCTGGATGGTCGACGGCGGCGGCGTGGTCTTGTTATTCAACAGGTGGCTGACATTCAGGTCCACTTTTGGCGCCAGGGTGGCCGCCACGCTGCGCACGCGCAGCTGGGCCGCCGCCGCCCGCTCGCGCGCGGCGCGCAATTGCGCCTGCTGCGTGTCGGCGTTTTCCAAAGCCTGCGCCGGCAGCGGCGCGAAGGCGAAATCGGCAAACTGCGCCACCGGCTCGAAGGCCAGCGCTTCGAGCTTGATGCGCGCCGCCTGCTGGTCCGTGAGCAAGCCGTCGTGCACCAGTTCCGCGTCCAGCTGCGAGCTTTGCGCCAGTTCGCGGTCCACTTCCGACGCTTTGCCCAGCTCCGCCTGGCGCGTCACCTGCCGCACCAGCTGCGTCACGTCGCGCAGCCGTTCCTGCGACTGCTGCAGGCTGCGCTCCAGGCG
Organism: Janthinobacterium sp. Ant5-2-1; assembly: GCF_001445815.1. Classification (NCBI taxonomy): domain Bacteria; kingdom Pseudomonadati; phylum Pseudomonadota; class Betaproteobacteria; order Burkholderiales; family Oxalobacteraceae; genus Janthinobacterium; species Janthinobacterium sp. Ant5-2-1. The sequence continues at coordinate 62,875 of NZ_LNCE01000047.1, forward strand.
CTGCATGTCGAAATATGCTTCGGCCAGCTTTTCCGCGCTGTCCGCGCGCGCGCGCTCCACGTCGAAAGCGGCGCCCGCCATCTCGCGCTCGGCCGCATCAAGTTCGGCGCGGTCGGCCCCGCCGTTGTACACATTCCAGCGCACGCTCGCTTCCACCTGGTGCGTGCGGCGCTCCACGTCCAGGGTGCCGTCGAGGTCATTGCTGCGCCCCCGCGTCGCCTGCAGCGCCGCCGTCGGGAACAGGCGCGAGCGGGCCTGCTTGTAGCGCGCTTCGGTGGTGGCCAGCGCCGCCTGCGCCGCCACCACCTGCGGATCGCGCGGCACGGCGCGCGCCAGCAAGGCGGGCAAGCCGCGTACGGACTGCGCCTGGAAAGCGGCCGGTGGCGTGGACTGGGCCGTTTGGGCCTCCGCGTTGGCGCAGGCGAATGCCATGCAAAGTAAAAAAGTGCGCATCACCGCTCCTGCAGGGAAGACTGCAAGCCGCGCAGCACGGGCTTGAACACATATTGCAGCACCGAGCGACGCCCCGTCAGGATGCCCACGTCGACGGGCATGCCGGGCGTAATCGGCAGCACCTTGCCGTGCGCCGTCAACTGGCTGCGGTCGGTACTCAGCTGCACCTCGAAATACGGCTCGTTGCGTTCATCGGGAATCGCATCGGCACCCACGCGCACCACCTGCGCCTGCATGCGTCCATAGGTGGTGGCGTCATACGCCAGCACATTGGCCGAGGCGCGCTGCCCCACGTGGATGAAACCGATGTCCGACGGCTTGACGCGCACGGAGATCAGCATTTCCGAGTCGGCGGGCACGATTTCCAGAATAGGTTTGCCTGGCTGCGCCACGCCGCCGACGGTGGCCACCAGCACGCGGTTGACGACGCCGTCGACGGGCGCCGTCACGTCGCGCCGGCTGACCTGGTCCTGCTGGCCCTTGACCGTGCTGGCCAGGGCGCCGGCCTTGGTTTCATATTCGCTGCGCTGCGCGCCCCACTGGCCGCGCATGCGCGCTTCCACTTCGCCAGCCTGCGCCTGCGCCTCGGCCAGGGTGGCCGTCAGGCGCGGCACGGAGGCGCGCAGGCCGTCGAGTTCCGTGCGCTGCTGCTGTACGCGCTGCTGGGCATTCAGGTAGTCGCCGCGCGACCCGGCGCCCTCCTTGAACAGCCGCTCTTCGATCGACAGGCTTTCCAGGGCGATTCTCAAGCCCGTGTCGAGTTGGGCGATGCGGCTGTGCGCCTCGGCCAGCTCACCGCGCCGGCGCGTCACGCCTTCGCGCGCGGCCGCCGTGGCCGACGCGAATTCGCGCTGGCCGTCGCGCCACAACTGCGTTTCCTTGGCGATCAGCTCGGGCGCTTCCTGCTGCCATTCCGGCGCAAACTGGGGCGTGCCACCGGACAGCAGCGCGTCGAGGCGCGCCCTGCCCGCCAGCGCGGCCAGGCGGTTTTGCACGCTGGCGCCTAGGTTGGCTTCGTACTGGGCCGTGTCCAGGCGCAGCAGCAAGTCGCCGCGGCGCACGCGCTGGCCCGGTTTCACCAGCATTTCACGTACGATGCCCCCTTCCAGGCTTTGCACTTCCTGCAGGTGCGACGGCGGCGTGATGGCGCCACGGCCATTCACGGACACGTCGAGCTGGGCGAAGGTGGCCCAGGCCAGCACCAGTACCAGCAATACGGCGATCAGCGCCAGCATGCGCAGGACGATGCGCTGCGGTTCGCGTTCCGGGTCCGGGTGGGCCGCCGGCAGAGGACGGGCATTCAGGGCGCTCATGCCGCCACTCCCTGTTCCGCCGCGGGCCTGGCCGCCTGGTTATTGAGCACGCGCATGACCTCATCGCGCGGGCCATCGGCCACGATGCGCCCCTTGTCGAAGACGATCAGGCGGTCCACCAGCGCCAGCATGGCCATGCGGTGGGTGACCAGCACGATGGTCGTGTCTTTCAAGGTACGCAGCCGGGAGATCAAGCGCTGCTCGGTGGCCGGGTCGAACATGCTGCTCGGCTCATCGAGCAGCAGCATGCTCGGTTTCGCGAGCAAGGCGCGGGCCATGGCCACGGCTTGCCGCTGGCCGCCGGACAGGCGTTCGCCCCGCTCGCCCACTTCCGTCGCCACGCCGTTGGGCAGCTGGGTGATGATGTCGTCGAGGCAGGCCAGGCGGATGGCGTCGAGCAGGCTGGCGTCGTCAGGCTGGCTGCGTCCCAGTTCGATGTTTTCGCGCAGGGTGCCGTGGAACAGCGTCACGTCCTGCGGCACGTAGCCGATCTGGCGGCGCAGGCTCAAAGGCTCCAACTGGGTGCTCGCCAGGTCGTCGAACAGCACGCTGCCGCTTTGCGGGCCGTACTGGTTCAGCAGCAGGCGCAGCAAGGTGCTCTTGCCGGAACCGAGCTTGCCGATCACGCCGACCCGTTCGCCGGGGCGGATATGCAGATTGAGTTTATCGAGCAGCGGCGGCGAATTCGGGTAGGCAAAGCCCACTTCGCGAAATTCGATGCGCCCGGACAGGGGCGGCGCCTGCAGGCTGGCCGCGTCGTCATCGGTCGGCGCTTCCATGATTTTATTGAGGGCGTGGTAGGACAATTTGGTCTGCTCCCAGCGCATGATCAGGCCCGCGATCTGGCTCACGGGCGCGAGGGCGCGGCCCGTCAGCATGCTCACGGCGATGATCTGGCCCAGGGTCAGCAGGTGCTCGCCCATCAGCAAGGCGCCCGTGGCCACTACAGCCACGCCGGACAGGGCCAGCACGGCCGTGTTGATGTAATTGACGCGGCTGACGATTTCGCGCGTCTCGACGCTGTTGGCGGCGATGGCCACCGTCAGGCTTTCCCACTTGCGCCGGCTCCACGCTTCGGCGCCCAGCGCCTTGATGGTGTCGAGGCCATTCATGGTTTCAAACAGGTGCGCCGTGCGCTGCGCGCTTTCCTGCATCGAGGCGGCCACGTGGCGCGCCAGGGCCGCGCGCGAGGCAAAGGCCACCAGCAACAAAATCGGGATGACAGCCAGCGGCACGAGCACGAGCCAGCCGCCGACCAGGGCGATCACCAGCAGGAACAGCAGCAGGAACGGCAAGTCGCCCAGGGTCGTCAGGGTGGTCGAGGCAAAGAATTCGCGCACGGATTCGAAATCGCGCACGGTATTGGCCAGGGTGCCGCCGGAAGCGGGCCGGCTGGCCGCGCGCAGGCGCAAGCACTGGGCAAAGATGTTCGACGACAGCGCCACGTCCATGCGGCGCGACGCCGTTTCCACCAGTTCACCGCGCAACAGGCGCAGGGCCAGCTCGAAGCCCGTCAGCACCACGACGGCGATCGTCAGCACCCACAGGCTGGAAGTGGCATTGTTCGGAATCACGCGGTCATACACGGCCATCGCATAGAACGGCACCAGCGCGCCGATGACGTTCAGCACCAGGGTGCCCAGCAGGGCCCAGCGGAAGACCCAGCGGTTGCGGTTGAAGACATCCCAGAACCAGCGCCCCGCCACCGGCATGCTGTAGAGCAAGCTGCGCTGGTCGAAAAACAGTACGGGCCGCACGGCCACCCAGCGTGCGTCGGGCACTTCCTGCGCCAGCGCGGCCGCGTCCAGCCAGGCACTGCCTTCGATGCCGGGCACGTGGCATTCATATTTGCCATCAGCAATAGACAGTATCACCAGCGCCTGCCCCTCCCTGTTGAGCAGCAAGGCCGGCATTTCCGTCGGGCGACGCGGCGTGCCTGCCGGCAACGCGGTGCCGGCCAAGGTGGCTTGCGCCAGCGCCTGGTCGAGGAAATCGGCGGCGGCCGGGCTGGCCTGGGCCGCCACGCTGGCGCGCAGGCGTTCGGCCTGCACGGCCACGCCGAAAAAGCGCGCGAGGAAGACGATGGCCTCGGCAAGCGCATGGGTAGACATGCCGGCGGAAGCGGTGGAAGTGTCGGGGGGTGGGGTCATGATGGATTCACAATAAAACGCTGCGGCGCGCCGGTCGGGCGCGCCGCAGCGGGAACGCTATCGCTTGCGCGATGAGCGATGATTAATTCAGCGCGGAAGCGCCCTTGCGGCGGCGCGCCATGAAGCCCAGCAGGCCCAGGCCCGCGACCAGCATGGCCCACGTTTGCGCTTCCGGCACCGGCGACACGGAAAGCAGAGTCTGCGAAGCCGGGTTGACGCTGCTCAAGCTGGTGTAGCTGTACAGGTTCTGGATGGCGCCATTGCCCGTTGCCACGCCCAGCATGGTGTTGGCCTGGCTGACGACGGCATTGCTCAGGCTTTTGAAACGCAGGTCGCCCGTCAGCAGGTTCGTGTTGTCGTTATTCAATTCCCACAGGGCCAGCTGGAAGGCGGCGGCGCTGTTGGCGCTGGTCGACACATTCGCGACGGACGAGGCGTAATAGCCTTCATACAGGCGCTTGACGGCATCGCTGGCGGCGAAGACGCCGCTGCTGTAGCTGTTCGAACTATTGCTCAGTGCGACATGGGGATCGAGGCAAAACGCCAGGAAGGTGTTGCTGTCGTACTTGACTTCCCACAAGGTCGGCGAGATGGCGCTGCCCGAGCCGAAGGCGCCGCCGGCAGCCGTAAACAGGCTGACGCTGTGCGAATCGACGACTTGCAGGTTGGAGGCGGCCAGGGCGCTGCCGCTGGCAAGGGCGAACGTGGCGGCGGCGATGGCGCCGCGAACGAACAGGTGCATGGATTGTTTCATCGTGGTTTCCCTATTTCTATTATCAAGTGTGCAAAAAAAGCATGGAAAGCGCCGGCGCCCCGTGACGGGCGCGCCGGTGCGGCATTGCCGGGCAGGATTACGGGCCGGCAAGGGACATCAGGCAGCCATTTCCTGGGGCTGGGTATTTGCGTGGGCCATGGCGCGACGCAAGAGGTCGGCCATCTCGCACTGGGCCTGGGCTTCGGCAGCCGGGGCGACGGTGGCAGCCTGAGCGGCAGCGACCGTGTTGACCGTGCCATCCTGGCCCAGCACCACGTCGAGCGTGCTGTCGTCGCGCAGCAGGTCGGCCATGCTCGGCAAGGCCACGCCGGCGGCGGCCGCATCCTTGGCGTCGACGTTGAAATACACGTCCGTCATGTCGACCGACTTGCCGTCGGCCAAGGTGGCGCTGCTGCGTTCGAGGTGCAAATTGCTGTTGGCGTCGAGGAAAGGCAGTTCCGTGTAGCTGACCGTCAGGCTGGCCACGCCGGCGTCGTGCAGCGACATCAATTCACCGTCGTCCGTCACGCCGTTGCTGTTGGCGTCGCGCCAGATGCGCAATTCCGCAAACTTGTCATCGTGCGCATCGACCACGCCGTCGCCGTTCGAGTCATAGCTGGACAGCTTGGCAAAGCCCGTGCCCTTTTCGTTGCCGCCGAACAGTTCCGAGATATTGTCGATCTTGCCATTGCCATTGCTGTCGATAGCCAGCAAGCCATCCTGGGCCGAGACCCAGCCTGTCTGGATGGCGTTGCCCGTGCCCAGCAAGTCGAAGCTGCCGTGGAAGTCGGCACGGGCAATCGTGTGCACGCCGTCACCGTTGAGGTCGATGACGATGGGCGTGATGGCCGCATCCCAGCTCATGTCGTTCTGGCCCGACGCCAGTTTCAGGATGTCCGTGTAGACCACGTTGCCCGTCGTGCCATTGCTGTTGACGTCCGAATCGATGTTGTCGTTGGCCCCCACGTTCTTCGCGCCCCACTTCCACGTATCCATGGCGTAGCCGGCGTGATACACGCCCGACTTGTCGAACTTGAGCGAATAGCTGCCCGGATCGAGGTTGCTGAACAGATAGTTGCCGTAGGCATTCGTATAAGTGGTGGCCAGCAGCACGCCGCTGCCCGAGTACAGTTGCACCTTGATGTTGGCGATGCCCGCCTCGTTGTAGTCCTGCACGCCGTCATGGTCGGCGTCGCGCCACACCTTGTCGCCCAGGCTGGCCTTGCGGTAAATGCCCGCATCCCAGCTCATGTCGTTCTGGCCCGCGGCCAGGTTGATCAGGCCCGAGCGCCCCGTGCTGACATCGACGTCGGAATCGGCCGTGTCAACGCCCACATTGGCCTTGGTGTAGTAAAAGCCCGATGGACGGATGACTTCCACCTTGTAGCTGCCGGCCGCCAGTTCGCTGAACAGGTAATTGCCGCTGGCGTTCGTCGTCGTCGTGGCGATGACCTGGTTGTACGTATTGAGCAGGTTGACTTTCACGCCTGCCACGCCCAGTTCACCCGCCTCCTGCACGCCGTTGTAGTTCTTGTCTTCCCACACGCGGTCGCCGATGGAGGCCGTGTTGAGTTTCACCAGGCCCGCATCCCAGTCCAGCTGGGTTTCGCCCGACTTCAAGGTAGCCCACGTGGTGGTAAAACCGGTGGCCGGATTGACATCCGAATCGGTGGCGTAACCGCCGATATCGGCCTTGGTGAAGCCATAGCCGGCAGGCGGCACGAAGCCCAGGTAGTAATTGCCTGGCACCAGGTTGCTGAACAGATAATTACCGCTGGCATCCGTGGTGGCGCTGGCCACGACGGCGCCTTGCTCGTTGTACAGGTTGACTTTCACACCGCCCACGCCCGCCTCGCCCGCATCCTGCGTACCGTTGCCGTTCGCATCGAACCACACGCGGTCGCCGATGGACGCCGTCTTGTACAGGCCGGCGTCAAGGTCCTTGTAGTTCTGTCCGGCGGCGACCGTCACCTGGCCGCTGTTGCCCAGCGTATTGATGTCGCTGTCGAGCGCATCGTTGCCGCCCGCATCCTTGACCGTCGTCAGATAGCCGGCTGGCGCGACGACGGCAATCGAGTACGTGCCGGGATCGACGCTGAAGTTGTAATAGCCGGTGGCGTCCGTCACGGTCGAACCGATCACGCTGCCGGCCGCGTTTTTCAGCTGCACGGTGACGCCGCCGATGCCGGACTCGCCCGCATCCTGCACGCCATTCATGTTGCTGTCATGCCAGACACGGTCGCCCAGGGTCGCTGGCAAGGCCACGATGCCGGCATCCACGCTGTGATTGCTGTCGCCCGATGCCAGCAGCACTTGCGCCGTGCGGCCGTCGGCATTGGCGTCCGAGTCGCGCTGGTCGTCGCCGCCCTGGTCCTGGCCCGTGAAGGCGTAGCCGGATGGCAAGGTGGTTTTGTCGAACTGCACGCTGTAAGCGCCTGGTTTCAGGTTCGTGAACAGATAGTTGCCATTTGCGTCCGTGATGAGCGGGCTGCCGACGGCATTGCCCGACGCATCGAGCAAGGTCACTTTCACGCCTGCGGCGCCTGCTTCACCCGCGTCCTGCACGCCATTCTTGTTCGTGTCGAACCAGACGCGGTCGCCCAGCTCGGCCGTGCGGTACAGGCCCGCATCGAGGGTCAAATTGGTCTCGCCCGGCGCCAGGGTCACGGGCGCCATCTTGCCGGCCGCATCGATATTGCTGTCCTTGGCCGTGTCGCCGCCCTGGTTCGCTGCCGTCGGCACGTAGCCGGCGGGTGCCACCACGGTCACCGAATAGGTACCGGGATTGACGTCGAAGTGGTAGCCGCCGCTGGCGTCCGTCGTGGTGGAGGCGACCACATTGCCGGCCGTATCCTTCAGTTGCACGACGACATTGGCGATGCCCGCCTCGCCCGCGTCCTGCACGCCGTTGGCGTTCTTGTCTTCCCACACGAAATCGCCCAGGTGGGCCATCGGCACCTTGAAGGTCAGGTAATGGGGCGCCAGGCTCAGGTCTTGCGCATTGCAGCCAGCCGTGCCGCCATCGTCGCGCACCTTGAAACCGAGGTCGAAGTCGCCGGCCACGGTCTGGCTCGGCACGAAGACCAGGTGGCCCGCGCGGATATCGTCGATCGAGACTTCCGTGCCCACCGCCACGGCCACGCCGTTGAGCAAGACCTGGCCCGCCGTGGTGGTATTGGTGATGACGATGGACTTGAAGCCGTCGTGCTCGACGTCGTCGTGGAAGCCGAAATCGCTTTCGCTCAGCACGACGCTGGAACCGTCGACCAGGGTGAAGGTCTTGTCGGCCGCATCGGGCGCGTCATTGACGGGGTCGATGATGACTTGCAGGCTCAGCTGGACGATATCGCCATTGCCCTTGTCGATCGTCACCTGGATGGTCGAGAAGCTGCCATTGTAGTTGGCTGCCCAGTCGCCGGGACGCACGTACACGGTGTCCGCGTCGAGCATGCCGAACAGCGGCGTATTGACGGTCGATTCGGTATCGTCCGGCAACAAAACCGTGAAATTCTTGATATTCAGTTCGCCTTGCACCGCGTAGCCGGCCTGGATCAGCAGGTCGCGGATGTCGAAATTCTTGTTGATGTCTTCGCAGACATGGACCGTGGTCGACAGGTTGTAGGTAGTCATGCGGCCTCCTGACGGCATGCAACGACGGCATCAGGAGCGGAAATACGGGGGGCCAGGGCGCGATCAGCCTGGCCGCGCAAAGCGGCGAATGTATACATAGGTGGGCTTCCAAGAAGAGACTTGTTTAAAAAATGAAGCCGGCAGATCTTGTATACAGTTTCGAGGGACACAGGAGCCAGACGACGCAACCACGCAGCAGGGGGTGATTGTATTTCTGATATTTAAGTTGTCGCAATTATATCCACTATCTTTTCAAAAGCAAATTAATTTCCATCAATATCGATAAAATTTTTATAATTTTTGTGCATTTCCGGCGCCACCGGTGTTGCCATCGCAGGCTCGAAAACAGATGCGCCTTTTCGGCCCGCACCACAATCGCCTACAATCTCGGGATGAATCAACTTACCCTTGTCTTGCCCTTCGCCTTGCCCAATGCCGAACTGGCTGCCGACCTGCTCAAGGTCTTGCAGGCGCCCGCGCTGGCGGCACTGCTGTCGCGCACCTCCACTTGCAATTTAGAAACCTTTGACAACGCCAACCGCCTGCTGCCGCACGAAGCGTGGCTGGCGCACGCCTTGGCCCTGTCGCCCGCGCCCAACGGCGAAGCGGCACAGGCCGCCTTTGCCGCCCAGGCCATGCGCGGCTACGGCCTCGTGCCGGAACCGGGCGCGCGCTACTTCGTTCTGCATCCGGCCCACCTGGCCATCGCCCGCAGCCATATCAGCCTGGAAGACTTGCGCCAGCTCAAGCTGAGCGAGGCCGACGGCCGCACCCTGTTCGACACGGCGCGCCCGTATTTCGACGAGATCGGCCAGCCCCTGGCGTATGGCGACGCGGGCACCTGGTTCATGCGCGCCGACGCCTGGTCCGACTTGCAGTGCGCCACGCCGGACGCAGCCACCACGCAAGACCTGTCCGTGTGGATGCCGGAAGGCGAGCATGCGCGCGCGGCGCGCCGCCTGCAAAATGAAGTGCAGATGCTGTGGCATGAGCATCCCGTCAATGCGGCGCGCGAGGAGCGGGGCTTGAAAGCCATCAATTCATTCTGGATCTGGGGCGGGAGCGTGGCCACGGCGGCACATGCGCCTGCGCGCTGCGCCGCCAGCCTGCATACGCAGGACGCACCGGGCTGGCTGGCCGCGCTGGCGGAACCGGCGCAGCGCGATGCCAGTCCAAACAGTGTGCTGGCGGACCAATCCGAGGCGATCGTCGTGCTCGGCGGCCTGACCGAAGCGGCGCAAGCCCAGGAATGGGGCATGTGGCTGCAGCAGTTGCAAGCGCTGGAAGCGGACTGGTTCGCGCCGCTGCTGGCGGCATTGAAGGATGGCCGCCTGGGCCAGTTGCGCCTGGTGCTGAGCCACCGCGACGCCTGGCTCGATTGCACCACCAGCAAGCACGCGCAGCGCAAATTCTGGCGCGCGATTACCCTGAACAAGTTGAAAGCATCATGACCCGTACCCGCATCGCCACCCGTCCCTGCCCCTACCGCGAATCCGAATTGCTGCGCCAGGGCGGCATCCATCCCGTGCTGGCCCGCTTGTACGCGTCGCGCGGCCTGTCCGACGCGAAAGAACTCTCGATCGAGCCGAAAGACTTGATACCGCCATCCGGCTTGCTGCACATCGGCGCGGCCGGTGTCTTCCTGGCCGACGCGATTGCCGCCAAGAAGCGCATGGTCATCGTGGCCGACTACGATTGCGACGGCGCCACCGCATGCGCCGTCGCCATCCGCGGCTTGCGCGCCATGGGCGCCGACGTCGATTTCATCGTGCCCAACCGTTTTGAATACGGCTATGGCCTGACGCCGGAAATCGTCGAACTGACGGCCCGCGAAAAGTCGCCCGACATCATCATCACCGTCGACAACGGCATCGCCAGCATCGACGGCGTGGCCGAAGCGAACCGGCGCGGCATCCAGGTGGTCGTCACCGACCACCATTTGCCGGCCGACACCCTGCCCGACGCGGCCGTCATCGTCAATCCGAACCAGCCCGCCTGCGGTTTCCCCAGTAAACATCTGGCGGGCGTGGGCGTCGTGTTCTACGTCTTGCTGGCCCTGCGCGCGGAAATGCGCCGGCGCGGCCTCTTTGATGCGCAAACGCAACCCAAGCTCGACAACCTGCTCGACCTGGTGGCGCTGGGCACGGTGGCCGACGTCGTGCGTCTCGATACGAACAACCGCATCCTCGTCGCGCAAGGCCTCAAACGCATGCGCAAGGGCAATATGCACGCGGGCGTGGCCGCCTTGTTCCGCGTGGCGGGCCGCGAAGCGCGCAGCGCCACGCCGTTCGACCTGGGCTTTGCCCTGGGACCGCGCCTGAACGCGGCCGGCCGCCTGCAAGACATGTCGCTGGGCATCGAATGCCTGGTCACGGACGACGAAGGCCGCGCCTGGGCGCTGGCGCAGCAGTTGAACGACATCAATTTGAAGCGCCGCGAAATCGAGGCGGAAATGCAGGATACGGCCCTGCTGCACCTCGATACGTTCGAGCCAGCCAACAGCAGCACCATCAGCGTCTTCGATGAATCGTGGCACCAGGGCGTGATCGGCATCGTGGCCTCGCGCCTGAAGGAAAAGTTTTATCGCCCGACCATCACGTTCGCACCGGGCGCGGACGGCTGGATAAAGGGCTCCGGACGCTCGATTCCCGGCTTCCACTTGCGCGACGCGCTCGATCTCGTGTCGAAACGGGCGCCGAGCCTGATCGACAAGTTCGGCGGCCACGCCATGGCGGCGGGCTTGACCATCCGCGCCGACGCTTTCGACGCCTTTTCCAAAGCCTTCGAAGCAGTTGGCCAGGCCTGGCTCAGCCAGCAGCAGCTGGAACGGGTGGTGGAAACGGACGGCCCGCTGGAAGACGCCTACTACACGACGGCCTTCATCGAGCTGATGGATGGGCAAGTGTGGGGCCAGGGCTTCGCCCCGCCCGTCTTCTGCGACGAATTCCGCGTCGTCAGCCAGCGCATCCTCAAAGAGCGCCATTTGAAACTGCTGCTGGAAAAGAACGGCGTGCGTTTCGACGCCATCTGGTTCGGGCATACGGACGCCCTGGGCGAACGCACGCGCGTGGCATTCCGGCTCGATGCGAATGAATACAATGGCACGACGAAAGTACAACTCATGGTGGAGCACGCCGAACCTGTGTGATGGCACCGGCCCAAACCTATTGATCGCCTTCCCGACACCTCCCAATCCATGCTGACCGGCCTGAACCACCTCACCCTGTCCGTGCACAACCTGACGCGCAGCGTCGTCTTTTACCGCGACACCCTGGGCCTGCGCCTGCATGCGCGCTGGGACCGGGGCGCGTATCTGTCGGCCGGGGACTTGTGGCTATGCCTGTCGCTGGACGGACAAGACACGCCTGTGCTGGCCAGTTCCGCCTATACGCATTACGCGTTTTCCATCGCGCCCGCCGACTTCGCCCCGTTTGCCGCCCGCCTGCGCGCCGCCGGCGTGCCCGAATGGCAGCAAAACCGCAGCGCCGGCGATTCCCTGTATTTCCTCGATCCGGACGGCCACCGGCTGGAAGCCCATGCGGGCAGCCTGGCGCAGCGGCTGGCAGCCTGCCGCGCGGCGCCCTATGCCGGCATGCAATTCTTTGACGATTAAGGTGCTGGCGCGCACATTTGGAAGAGGACAGCATAAATTACAAAAAAGGAGTAATATTTATCCATAAAAGGAGTCCATCATGAATCTTGCCTACGCCTACCCCAAGAGCCGCTTCGAGCCGGCCGTGCTCGTCGACCTGAATGCCAAAGCCGAGCGCGAGCGATTGTCGCAGGCGGCCCTGAAGGGTTTTTTCAAGCTGGCCGCCGCCTGGAAACTGCGCGACGACGATGCGCGCGAACTGCTGGGCGGCTTGTCCAGCAGCGCCTATTACGAGTGGAAGAAGCACCCGGACCGCGTGCTGGAAGTGGACCGCATCACGCGCATTTCGTATTTGCTGGGCATTTATAAAGCCTTGCACATCCTGTACGGCGACAAACTGGCTGACGAATGGGTGAGTTTGCCCAACAAAAACCCCATCTTCGGCGGCCGCACGCCCCTGTCGCAGATGCTGGCCGGCGGCTTGCTGGCCATGCAGACGGTGCGCAAGCTGCTCGACGCGCGCCGCGGAGGACTGTAATCGTGCCCGCAGCCCCGAATACCCACCTGCCGCCGCTGGCCGCGCTGCGTCAGATCGACACTTGCCGGTTGATTCCCTCGCGCTTTGCCGACATGGAAGACTCCGTGCTGGCGCCGCTGGCCGAGGACGACGCGCACCTGCGCGAGCTGTTCGAGCTCGATAACGCCACCAACGCGCGCCTGGTGGCCGAGTATGGCGGCGCACCAGGAATTGGCGTGGACGAACTGGTTTTTGGCGTGCCGCACTTTCGCATCATCAACGCCGCCTACACGTATGCCCGGCCGGAAGGGGCGCGCTTCAACGATGGCGAACGGGGCGCCTGGTATTGCGCCTTCGATATGAAAACGGCGCTGGCCGAAATCATTTTCCATAAAACCGTGGAATACCAGGAAATCGACTATTTCGACGACAGCGTCAACTACCAGTCGCTGCTGGCCGATTTTTCCGCCAGCTTCCACGACTTGCGCGGCCAAGAGCGCTATGCGGCCTGCCTCGACCCGTCCAGCTACATCGCCTCGCAAGACCTGGCCGCCATCCTGCTCGAGGCCGGCTCCATGGGCGTCATCTTTCCCAGCACCCGGCTGGCGGGCGGCACCAACCTGGCCTGCTTCCGCCCTGCCCTCGTGGGCAATGTTCGCAAAGGCGCCGCCTATCGGTTAACATGGCAGGGTACGCCGATACCGCACGTGGAAGCCTTGCCAGGCAAATAAACCGCGCGCATCGGCACCCGACTCACCGCAACCTGATCTCACATGCAAACCAATCCTGAAAAAGACACCGAACTGCGCCTCAAAGTAAACAGCGAAACGGCCCGCCTGGCCTGGAGCGAACTGGAAAAGCACTTCGCCCAAGGCAATGTCGTCTGGGTCGCCGATGAACTGGACCTGGTCGAAGTGGCCGTGCGCATCTCGCACGACGACAAGGCGACCATCACGCAATGGATGGTCGATGGCAAGGTAGCCAAAGTCTCCGACCAGCAGGCGCTGGACTGGCAGGCCGCCGATAGCTCGCTATGGGCCGTCGTCGTCAGCCCGTTCATTCTGGTGCAGCAGGAAAAGCCGACCAGGCACTGATGCTTACAGGCTGCGCTCGAACATCAGGCGCAGCGCAGCGCTACTGCCCAGGGTAGTCATGCTGTCGCTGCGGCCCATTTCATCCACATAGGATTGCCCTTGCACCCGCTGCTGATGCAGCAAGTTGGCCGCTGACAGGCGCACGCGCGTTTTCACGTCCGGCTGCCACAGCGCATACGCGTCGAGTGCACGCCGTACGCCCGCATGGCTGCTGGCGTGCGCATCGAGTCGCGCCAGGCCACCCGTCTGCACGTTCAGATTGCCGCCCATGCTCATTTTCGGCGAGAGCCGGTAATCGAGACCCAGGTTGAGCGTCGACGGCACCTGGCTGGCCAGGCGGTTGCCCGGACCCGGCACGGCGGCGACGCTGGACCAGTTGCGCCCCGCATTGGCGCGCACGTCGATATCGGGTGCCTGTGCCCACCAGGTCCGCAAGGGGAATTTCACATCCATTTCGACGCCGCGCACCGTGGCCGTGCCATTGTTGAACGGGCTGGCGGTCCAGATGCCATCGTGCTGGAACAGGCGCTGTACGGTGACATCGCTGATGCGCCGCGTGAATGCCGACAGGCTGGCCACGCCGCTCTTGCCGAAATAGCTCTCCCAGGCCGCATCCAGCCCCCACGCCAGTTCCGGGCGCAGGTCGGGATTGCCCTGGAAATCGGGATTATTGGCGCTGTTGCCATTGTTGACGGTGTAGCGGCGCGGCACCAGGTTGCGCGTGGTGGGCGCCTTGTAGGTGCGCGCCAGCGCCAGCCGCAGCTGGTCGCGCTCCTGCTCCGGCAGCTTCCACAGCAGCTGCGCCACGGGACTCAAGACATTGGCCTGCGTGCGCACTTCGCTCAAAGTGCGGCCCTCGGTCGCCGTCTGCAAGCCTTCCCAGCGCACGCCCGCATACATTTGCAGGCGCGGCGTCACTTCCCATTCATCCTGCGCATACAGGGCCAGACGCCGCACGTTGGCCGTGTAGTCTTCATCGAGCGCATACGGCGCGCCACCGTCAAAATACGTATCGCGCTGGCGGCGCGACTCGCTGCGGCGTATCAGGCTGCCGTCCCAGCCCAGGCTCAAAGCGTGGCCGCCACCCAACCGGCCCAGGTATTTGCCACTGCTGTTGACGCTGTCGTCAATGGCGTCGGAGACCACGCCGCGCCGCAGCAGGGTGGCGCCACCGGCCGCCTCGCCATGGAAAACGTAATCCGTATCACGCCGGTTGTGGTTGACGCCAAGTTTGGCCGTCAGCTTGCCCGCAGCCCCCAGAGAGTGCGCCCAGCTCACGTCGCTGCGCGCCGAAAAGACGCTCGCTTGCGAGGTGGCGCCATTGCGCGGATAGCTGCTGGCCGCCCCCGTCAATACCGTTTCGCGGGCCACGCCGTCAAACCCCGTGCGGTACCAGTCCAGCAGGCTTTGCCAGGTGATGGAGTCGCCATTGTCCAGGTTCCAGTGCAGACGAGGCGTCAGGCTGGCCTTGTTGACGGAGGAAGCGTTGCGCGTGCGCGTGTCGCGCAGCGACAGCGGCATGCCGGCGGGACCGGACGTTGTTTCAATCGTCCGCCCCGCTACGTCATCGGCCGTGCGTTCCAGGGCGCCCGTCAGCGAGTAGGCAAAACCCGGCAATTTGTCCGCCACGCGCAAGGACGCGGCAGGCTGCCAGCGGCCATCCTGCCGGCCCGCGCCCAGCTTCCATTCGCGCTCCACGCCGCTGGCCCCCTTGCGCAAGACCACGTTGATGCTGCCGGCAACGGCTTGCATGCTGTATTCTGCCGTCGCGCTGCGCAAAATCTCAATGCGCTCGATCATGTCCGGGGCGATCGACTCGATGGAAAACCCGGGTGGCGCGGGGTCGCCATTGATCAGCATTTGCGTGTAGCCGGCACCCAGGCCCCGCATGCGCACCTCGCCGCCGACGACGGAAACGCCGGGCTGGCGTTTCAGCGCCGCGGCCAGGTTGCTGTCGCCATATAGTGCCAGGTCGTCGCGGCTGACGATGATCTTCGCGGCCGTGTCGTCGCGCCGCTGCTGCGTGCCACTGACGGCCGAAATTTCAACCTTCTGCAACGGCGCATCGTCGGCGCTGGCAGCGGCGGGCAAAAGCAGGGAAAAAAGCGGGGATAAAAACAGGGAATACGGGCTGGCGCTGCGCATGATGCCTTTTCTACACTGCGGGTAGGGAAGCGCGCAGTGTAGAGGATTTGACAATGCGCAGCAAGCGCATT
This sequence comes from Janthinobacterium sp. Ant5-2-1, assembly GCF_001445815.1. Classification (NCBI taxonomy): domain Bacteria; kingdom Pseudomonadati; phylum Pseudomonadota; class Betaproteobacteria; order Burkholderiales; family Oxalobacteraceae; genus Janthinobacterium; species Janthinobacterium sp. Ant5-2-1. The sequence continues at coordinate 78,594 of NZ_LNCE01000047.1, forward strand.
GTCAGGCCATCATCAGTGCCCTCCCCCCAGATACGCCGCGATCACCTTCGGATCGGTTTTCAGGCTCTCCGCCGGCCCATGCACGGAAATGCTGCCGTTTTCCAGCACGTAGCCGTAATCGGCCACGTTCAGGGCGGCGGCGGCGAATTGCTCCACCAGCAGCATGGTCACGCCTTCGGCCTTTAAGCGCGTGATGATGCGGAAGACTTCTTCCACCAGGATGGGCGCCAGGCCCATCGACGGTTCGTCCAGCAGTATCACTTCCGGGTTCAGCATCACGGCGCGGGCCATGGCCAGCATCTGCTGCTCGCCGCCCGACAAGGTGCCGGCCAGCTGGTCGCGCCGCTCCTTCAGGCGGGGGAACAGTTCCAGGGCCTTGTCCAGGTCGCGCTTGATGTCGCCTTTCGGACGCGCCCGCGTAAAGCGGGGGAAGGCGCCCAGCAGCAGGTTGTCCGTCACCGACATCGAGGCGAACACGCGCCGGCCTTCCGGCGAATGGGCCAGGCCGGCACGCGCGATCTTGTGCGAATCGAGGCCCGTGACGTCCTTGCCGCCCAGGGTGACGGTGCCGGACTTGGGTTTCAGCATGCCGGAGATGGCGCGCATGGTAGTGGTCTTGCCGGCCCCGTTCGAGCCGATCAGGGTCACCAGCTTGCCCTTCGGGACGTCGAGCGAAATGCCGTGCAGGACTTCGACTTTGCCGTAGGCGGCGTGCAGATTACTAATGGTCAGCATGGTCTTCCTCTCAGTGCGCCGCTGGCGCCAGGGTTTCGGCGCTGCCGCCAAGATAGGCTTCGATCACTTTCGGATCGCTCTGCACGGCAGCAGGCACGCCTTCGGCGATCTTCTGGCCAAAGTCCAGCACCGTCACCACGTCCGACAGGGCCATCACCACGTCCATGTGGTGCTCGATCAGGATGATGGTGATGCCGTGCTCGCGGATCTTGCGGATGATGGCCATCAGCTCCTTGATGTCGGGCGCCGTCAGGCCCGCCGCCGGTTCATCGAGCAGCAACAAACGCGGGTTGAGGCCCAGCGCGCGGCCGATTTCCAGCAGCCGCTGCTTGCCATACGGCAGATTGCGTGCCTCTTCGTTGGCCAGGTCGGCCAGGCCGACGAATTCGAGGATGCTGGCGGCCCGCTCGCGCGCGGCCGTTTCTTCGCGCTTGTATCGGGGCGTATGCAGCATCACGTCCAGCACGTTCGACTTGAAGGTGTTGTGCAGGCCCACCAGCACGTTCTCGGTGGCCGTCATCTCGCCGAACAGCTGCACGTTCTGGAAGGTGCGCGCCACGCCGCCCAGCGCGATCTCGGACGGCGTGCGGCCGGAGATCACGGCGCCGGCAAATTCCACCTTGCCCGCCGTCGGCTTGTAGATCCCCGTGAGCACGTTCATCATCGTACTCTTGCCCGAGCCGTTCGGCCCGATCAAGCCGTGCACGGAGCCTTGCGTGACGTTCAGGTCCACCTGGTTCAGCGCTTTCAGGCCGCCGAACTGCATCAGGGCCTGATCCACGCGCAGCAGGGTCGCGCCCTGCTGCCCGCCCTGCGCATGGTCGAACGGCGCCACGCCGTGCGAAGCGACGGCTTGCACATGGCGCCGGCCCTTGCCGATAAAGCTCATCAAGAAGCCGACGATGCCATCCTGCAGGTAGTACACGACGAACAGCGTCATCAAACCGAAGATGGTCAGACGCCAGTCGACCATGTTTTCCAGTTTGTAGGAAAACGCGGCCAGGCCGATGGTGGCCACCAGGGGCACGATCACGCCGCGCAGAGTGGAACGCTTTTTCGCCAGCATGAAGGCGGAGCCGATCACGCCCAGCACGGCGGCGCCAACGGCGATCTTGCGGAACAACTCGATGTCCGACAGGAGGCTGGGCAGCATGACGACGATCAGGGCGCCGATCAGCGCGCCCGAACGGGTCTTGCGTCCGCCCATGATGACGGCCAGCAGGAACAATATCGTCAGCTCGAAGTTGTAGGTATTGGGCGAGATGTATTCTTCCGAATACGCGTACAGGCTGCCGGCCAGGCCCGCGAAACCGGCGCTGATGACGAAGGCGTACACCTTGTAGCGATACACGGACACGCCCATGCAGTCCGACGCGATGGGGCTGTCGCGCAAGGCTTCGAACGCGCGGCCCAGGTTCGACTTCAAGATGCGGTGCACCACCACCAGCGAGATCACCAGCAGCGCGGCGACCATGTAGTAGTACTCCACTTCCGTCAGTTTGTGGCCGAACAGGACGGGCTTGTGGATCTTGATGCCCATCGGCCCTTCCGTCAGGAAGCTCATTTCATTGATCAGGATTTGCACGATGGTGCCGAAGGCCAGGGTCACCATGGCCAGGTAGGGCCCCGTCACGCGCAGGGCCGGCAAGGCCAGGATGGCGCCAAACACGGCCGCGCCCAGGATGCTGGCGGGGATGGCCAGCCAGAACGACACGCCCAGCTTGAACACCAGCACGCCCGTGACGTAGGAGCCGATGCCGAACAGGCCCGCGTGGCCCAGCGACACCTGCCCCGTGTAGCCGACGACGATATCGAGGCCGAACAGCAGGATGGCGTAGATCAGGATGGTCTCGGCCAGATGGATGTAATACGGGTTCGGGATGACGATGGGGAACAGTGCGAGCGCGGCCAGTCCCGCCGCGCTCAGCGCCAGCATGGTGATTTGCTTGTTCATGTCGTCCTCAGACTTTCTTGATCGCGGCTTTGCCGAACAGGCCGGACGGCTTGACGGCCAGCACCAGCAGCAACAGCAGCAGGCCAGGCACTTCCTTGTAGCCGGTGGAGATGTAGTAGCCGGTGGTCGTTTCCGCGATGCCCAGGATCAGTCCGCCGACGATGGCGCCCACGCCCGAGGTCAGCCCGCCGATGATGGCCACGGCAAACGCTTTCAAACCCAGCGAGGCGCCCATGGTGGCCCCCGTCAGTGTCAGCGGCGCCACCAGCACGCCCGCAAAGGCGGCCGTGGCCGACGACAGCGCGTAGGAAAACGTGATCACCATGCCCGTGTTGATGCCCATCAGGCCGGCCGCATCGCGGTCGTTGGCGGTCGCCACGACGGCCTTGCCATAGATCGATTTGCGGTTGAACACCTCGACGGCCAGCATGATGGCCAGCGCGCCGACGATGACGGCCACCTGCATCTGCTGCACATTGGCGCCGAACACCTGGAACGGCGCGGCCGACAGCGGCGACGGGAACATCAGGTCATCCTTGCCCCAGATGTTTTCCGCCACGTTCTTGAAAATGATGGCCAGCGCGATGGTCGACATGATCCAGCCGAATTCGGACTTGATCTTGATGGCGGGCCGCACGCCTATCCATTCGACGAACACGCCCTGCAAGGCGCCGAAGACGATGACGATGGGGATCATCAGGAGATAGCTCATGTACGGGCCGCCGTGGATGGTGCCCACCAGGGAAAGGCCCACGAGCGCGCCCAGCATCAGGGATTCGCCTTGGCCGAAATTGAGGGTGCCGGAAGTGGCAAAGGTCAGCTGGTAGCCGAAGGCGATGACGGCATAGATCATGCCCAGCGCGATGCCGCTGAAGACGAGCTGCAGGAAGATTTCCATGGTATTCCCCGGAAGACGAACGATGAAAAAATGGCCAGTCCTGATTCCTCAAGGCTGGCCACTGCGCGGCGAATGTCTGCCAGGCTTATTTCGCGAGGACGACTTTGCCGTCCTTGACCTCACCGAAGACCGTCAGGTCGGCCGTGATCGCCTCATGGTTGGTCTTGCTGAACGGCTTGTTGTAGGTGGTGACGGCGCCTTCCACTTTTTCATTCAGGTTTTCCAGCGCGGCGCGCACTTTCGGGCCGTCCGTGCCGCCTGCCTGTGTGATGGCCGCGGCCAGCAGGTAGATGGAATCGTAGCCTTGCGCGGCCGAGACGGCCGACGGCATGCGTCCGCCCGAGGGCTTGTAGGCGGCCACGTAGGCGTCGATGAAAGCCTTGCGCTTCGGCGTGCTGGCGTCCTGGATGAAGGTTTGCGGCATGCGCGTGCCATTGCCGTTCTTGCCCGCGTTGTCGATGAAGTTACCCATGGCCAGCGTCCAGCTGCCGATCAGCGGCACTTTCCAGCCCAGTTTTTCCATGCCGTTGGCGATCTGCGCCAGTTCCGGGCCGATACCGTAGGTCAGCACGACTTCCGCGCCCGCCTGCTTGGCTTTCAGCAGCTGGGCCGTCATGTCGACGTCCTTGATGTTGTATTTTTCCACGACGACGGGCTTGATGCCCTTCTTGTCGAGCGCCTTTTCCAGGTCTTCGCGGCCCAGCTGGCCATAGTTGGTGGAGTCGGCCAGGATCGCCACTTTCTTGAACTTGCGGTTCTCGATCGCCTCATGCACGATCATGCCGGACTGGATGGTGTCATTGGCCGCATTGCGGAAAATGTAGTTTTCCGGCTGGTCGGCGAACTGCTTGGTGACGATGGAACCCGTCGCCACATTGTTCATGACGGGAATTTTCGCTTCCTGGTAGAAGCGCTGCGACGCCAGGGCCACGCCCGTATTGATGTAGCCGACGGTGGCGGCGACCTTTTCCTTGTTGATGAGTTCTTGGGCGATCTGCACGCCGCGTTCGTTCTTCGCTTCGTCGTCGCGCTCGATCAGCAGCAGCGAACGGCCCAGTACGCCACCTTTGGCATTGATTTCAGCCACGGCCAGCTTGACGCCGTCGCGCATCGACACGCCCATCGGCGCGGAACCGCCCGTGAACGGACCGGACACGCCGATCTTGATGGGGTCGGCTGCGACCGCCGCCTGCGAGAAACCCAAAACCAAACTTGCCACGAGCAATTTCTGTTTCAAATTCATTGTCATCTCCTCTGATACAACGTTTTTAATGCCACTTATTTTTATAGTCGTACGCTGGATAACCTCCCCATCGATAAATCATTGTAGGTGAGTAAACATGCACCAGCAACAACTACATATGACGCGTCGCAACATGCGAAAAAGACCAGATTACTGGCCCGATGTCAGTCTTTTGTAAGGAAAATATGGCGCAAATTGACACAGCTGCTGCACATTGACACACAGTACAGGTATCTGATCTGCGTCAAAGTATGGTGAGGCAATGGTGATATGGTCATTGAACCAGGGTCAACCGGCCATGGCGGCAATCCCATCCTTACCACGGAGAACCTATGCGCCAGCCCATGACAACCATCTGCGCCTGTCTGCTGATCGGCGGCATGAGTAGCGCCTGCAAGAACTTCACGCCGGTCGACAAGTTCGCGGGACAGACGGTGGCGGTAACGGAAGCATTCAAACCCATGCTGACGCACTCCATGAACAGTTGCACCAATAATGTACGGCGCAACAGCATCATCACCGACCGCCCCTACGTTGCGCAGGAAACGGAGCAGGACCTGCTCCGGCGCTGCAAGGACTATGCGGCCCAGTTGGCGGGTACGTCCGAACTGAACGATGTATTGAAACGCTACGCGGAAGTACTTGCCGCACTGGCCAACGACAAGCTGGCAAACTACAAGGAAGAGATCGGCGCCCTTGGCGGTTCGCTGGGCGCCTTGCAGCAGTCCAGCGGCATGACGCCCGTGCTCAACGCCGACCAACTGGACAAAGTCACGCGCCTGAGCGCGCTGATCAGCCAAATCGTGACGCAGCACAGACAGCAGTCGGGCATCAACGAACTGCTGGCGCGCGAAGACGATATTTATATCATCAGCAATGCGCTGAAAAAATATGCGCAGCAAAATTACCAGGCCAATTTGCACGACGAGAACCTGACGCTGGCGTCCCTGAACCGCTCGCTCGACAATGCCGCGGCCAGGGAGCCTGTTGCCAGCAACTATCTGAAAGCCAAGCTCTACCAGGATGGGCGGCAACTGCAAGAGCGTGGCAAGGTCATCGACGCCTATATTGCCGCCATGACCGAATTGCAGAACAGTCTGAGCACCTTGCGCGCCAAGTCCATGAAAGACCCGGCATTGGAACGCCAACTGGACACCTTTGCCAAGCAAGTCGATACCCTGCAAAAGCAGGCAAGCAATTATTCCCCCTCACCCTGGTAGGAGTAAAACATGGGCAACGCTATCGCACTCGATGAAAAACAAACCACGGAAATCGCCGACAAGCTGGCCCAGGCCTCGAACCAGGTACTGGAGCTGCGCATCGCGCTGACCGACCGTACGCCGCCAACGCCGTCAACCGTGCTGCAGGATCTCAAGCAATATGAAAGCCACCTGGACCAGATGGTGTCCTTTTTCCGCGCCCATGGCATCTACCTGATCAACCAGGGCGCGCAGCAGGCATTGGCCAATGTAAACTCGGCAATCGAGCAGGGCAGGAAAACCGTGGCCGACATCCAGCACACGCACGCGGCCATCAAGGCAGCGGCAGGCCTGCTGGACCTGGCTGCCGCCCTGCTGTCGCGCAACCCACTGGCGATTGCCGAGGCGGCGAACAGCCTGCGGACCTGAGCTGGGGGACAATTACGGCTCGCCAGCCCGGTGCCCCATCGCATGCGTCGCCATCTTCAGGTACAGGAAGGACAGCTCCTCATTGTGCGCATAGCCCATCTGTCCTTCGCTCAGCGCGACGGATTTCTGCTGCAGCGCTTCCGGGTAGTCGAGGTCGCAGGCGGCGTCTAGCCAGTAGCGCGCCCGTGCTTCATCGCTGTCCAGCAGCATGTTCGCCACGATGAACATGGCCGGCGCCACGCCGCGTTGCGCGGCCAGTTCCAGCCAGCGCAGCGCGGCGGCGCTGTCCTGCGGTCCGCCCATGCCGTTCTTGTGCATCAGGCCCAGGTAGTACGCGGCAGGACCGCTGCCCTGCCCCGCCGCCTGCTCGAACAGGGCGCGCGCCTGCGGCTGGGACGCTTCTTCCGCACGCATCAGGACCTTGGCCCGGGCCGTGACATCGGGCGCGGCCACCACGGGCGACGCCAGCGCAGCGGCCAGCAGCAAGTTTGCCAGCATCATTTCGACAGGTCGAGCTGGTACAGCGCAAAGCCCTTGCCTGCGCCATCATCAGGCTTCAGCTGCGTGACGTTGTCGATACCGGCCCCTTGCGCCAGGTCGATCACGTTCGGCGCGGAATGGAAGACCACGGGGCCTTTCGTGGCGGCTTTGGCGAAGCGCCAGCTGCGCGCCGAACCGTTTTTCGCGCGCGTCAGGTTTTTTTCCTTGGTCACGTAAGCGATCAGGAGTTCGCGGTTGTTGTCGGGCGAGGCCACCACCGTCTTGCTGCCGTCCAGGCCAGGGAAATTGCCGCCGCCGCTGGCGCGGTAGTTATTGGTGGCGATCAAAAATTCCTGGTTGGCGTCCACCGGCTTGCCCTTGTACGTCAGCGCCTTGATACGCTGGCCGGGCTGTTGCGTGACGTCGATCTGGTAGCGCACGTCGGCGCTCGTGATCGCGTCGAAGTTGTAGCTCGGATGGGCCGTGTTGACCAGTTCCTGCGCTTCCAGCTTGTTCGGGTCGATGGTATTGAAACGCTGCGCCGACTGTTCCAGCCAGGCCTTCAGGTCCGCGCCATTCATCTTCACGCCGTACAGCGCGTTCGGGTACAGGTACAAATCAGCCGCGTTATTCAGCGCCACATTGCCCGCCTTGACGTCCGTGTAGTCGGACACGCCGGCCGAGCCGCTCTTGAACGGGGACGACATCGACAGCACGGGCAGGTGCGCGTACTGCGGCAGGTTCGCTTTGACGTAGGCAGCCAGATAGCCCGCTTGCGCCTGGTTCACCACCTCGATGGCGCTCACGTCGCCCACGTCGGCGAAGTACGTCGACATGCGGAAGTCCGTCTTGCCCACGGGCGTCTGCACGTAGGCAATCGTCGCCGCGTGCTCCTCGGCCACCAGTTTGGCGATGGCGGGATCAGGCGCCACATAACTCTTGTCCGCGTTCTGGATGCCGCGCGCTTCCACCGTCGTGGCGCTCTTGTCGACGACCCACTGCTTGCCGTCGTGGCGCAGGCGCAGGCCGATCACGCCCAGGTGCTTGCCCCACAAATTGGCCATCACGGTCGGCACGCCGTTCACCAGCCCTTTGACCTTGTCGACGCCGGGCAAATTAAATTGCGGCACCGTGCTGCTCGCGTTAGGGAACCGCTGGTGCGAGTGGCCGATCAGCATGGCGTCCACGCCCGGCACTTGCGACAGGTAGTAATTGCCGTTTTCCATGGTCGGCGAATACGGACTGTCATCGAGGCCGCCGTGCGAGATGGCCACCACCAGTTCGGCACCCTTGGCGCGCATCTCGGGGATGAATTTTTCCGCCGTCTCGCGCACGCCCTGCGTGTAGACGCGCCCTTCCAGCCAGCGCTTGTCCCAGGCCATGATGGTGGGCGGCGCGAAGCTGATGATGCCGACCTTCACGGTAGCGGTGATGGCCTTGCCATCGGGGCCGGTGGCCGTGATTTGCTTGGCGATGATGTGGTATGGCGCAAACAGGGGCTTGCCCGTCTTGACGCTGTAGACGTTGGCCAGCACTTGCGGGAACGCGGGGCCGGCGCAGCGCGGTTTGGCAGAGTCCACGCTGTCGACGTCAAACTGGTTGCCCGTCACCTGGCTCAGGAACGCCAGGCCGTAGTTGAATTCGTGGTTGCCGATGCCGCCGCCGTCCACTTTCAGCAAATTCATCGCCTTGTAGATGGCCAGGGTCTGGTCGCAGGCCAGCGGTTTTACCAATGCCTGGTAGTCGGCCAACGCCGTGCCCTGGATGGTGTCGCCGTTGTCGAGCAACAGGTTGTTCGGGAATTGCGCACGTGCCTGGGCGATCAGGGCCGCCGTGCGTTCCAGGCCGATCGACGGTTCCGCCTGCAGCTTGTAATAATCATAACTGAGCACATTCGCGTGCAAGTCCGTCGTCTCCAGCAGGGCCAGGGTGGCGCTGCTGCCGGCCGGCGCGGCCGATGGCTGGACCGGCCCGGTGGCGGCGGGCGGCAAGGCGCCGCAGCCGGCCAGCAGCAACGGCAACAGGGCAAGACGGGGAGATTGAAGCATGATGTATTCCTGTGGAAAGACAATATCGCCAGCATCATACGCAGCACGGCAGCCCCTATCAAGGCAAAAATATTGTCGCAAATACAGCGAAATGACGATTTTATTGACCCGTGCGGCAGCAATTGCGCGGCGGCGGCAGTGGAAACGCGCCGCGCTCGCGTATAATTCAGGGTTTGATTTCACCATAGAAGACCAGAACATTATGGAAGCCGAACGCATCAATATCATCTCCGCCCTGCTCAACGACCTGACGGTCCGCGAAGCCGAACTTCGGAGGTATCTTTGACTTCACTGTCAAGTCGGAGAAACTAGAGCAAGTCAACGAAGAACTGGAAGATCCAACCGTCTGGAACGATCCCAAGCGCGCCCAGGACCTCGGTAAAGAGAAGAAGGCGCTGGAAGCCATCGTCTTCACCCTGGCCAAGGCCGATGCCGACCTGCGCGACACCCGCGACCTGTTCGACATGGCCCGCGAAGAGGGCGACGACGATACGCTCGAAGCGATCGAGCAGGACGTGCAGGAAATCCGCAAGGTCATCGAAAGCATGGAATTCCGCCGGATGTTCAACAATCCGATGGACCCGAACAACTGCTTCATCGACATCCAGGCCGGCGCCGGCGGCACGGAAGCCCAGGACTGGGCCTCGATGCTGCTGCGCCAGTACCTGCGCTATTGCGAACGCAAGGGCTTCAAGGTCGAAATCCTCGAACAGTCCGACGGCGAGGTCGCCGGCATCAAGACGGCCACCTTGAAGGTCGAGGGCGATCACGCCTACGGCTTCCTGCGCACGGAAACGGGCGTGCACCGCCTCGTGCGCAAGTCGCCGTTCGACTCGGCCAACGGCCGCCACACCTCGTTTACGTCGCTGTTCGTGTATCCGGAAGTCGACGATTCGATCGAAATCGACGTCAACCCGGCCGACATCCGCGTCGATACCTACCGCGCGTCGGGCGCCGGCGGTCAGCACATCAACAAGACCGACTCCGCCGTCCGCATGACCCACGCGCCGACCGGCATCGTGGTGCAGTGCCAGAACGACCGTTCGCAGCACCGCAACCGCGCCGAAGCGATGGAAATGCTGAAAGCGAAGCTGTACGAGCATGAACTGCGCAAGCGCATGAGCGAACAGCAAAAGCTGGAAGACTCGAAGACGGACGTGGGCTGGGGTCACCAGATCCGCTCCTACGTGCTGGACCAGTCCCGCATCAAGGACTTGCGCACCGGTTTCGAGACGGGCAATACCAAGGGCGTGCTCGATGGCGACATCGACGAGTTCATTTCCGCCTCGCTCAAGCAAGGCGTATAAGGATGAATGCATCCGCTCCGGCATTGGCAAAGCGCGCCTTCCTGTTCGACATGGATGGTACGATCGTCGACAACATGGCCTTCCACACGACATCGTGGCTGGCGTTCTTTGAACGCCACGGCCATGCGCTGGATGCGGACGCCTTTTTCCGCGACACGGCAGGACGGCAGGGACACGAAATCATCGCCAAGTACCTGGGCGAGGGAGCCGACCACGTCACCCTGCTGGCTGAAAAGGAAGTCGTCTACCGCGAACTGTATGGCCCGCACCTGGCCACGGTCGCCGGTTTCGACCGGCTGATCGCCAGCGCGCGCCAGGCCGGCGTCGGGCTGGTGGTCGGGACGGCCGCGCCGGCCGAGAACATCGCATTCACGCTCGACGGCCTGGACCTGCGCCACCGCTTCGACGCCATCGTCGGCGCCGCCGACGTGGAACGGGGCAAGCCGCACCCGGACGTTTTCCTGAAAGGCGCGCTGCTGGCCGGCGCGCAGCCGCACAACTGCATCGTCTTTGAAGACGCACCCCTGGGTGTGGAAGCGGCGCGCCGTGCCGGCATGCGCGTCGTGGTGCTCACCACCACCCTGCCCGCCGAAGCATTTGCCGCCTTCGACAACGTCATTGCCATCGTGCCGGATTTCTCCGCGCTCGACGTCGACGCACTGTTTGCCAGCGTGGCGCCTGCGCTGGCGCCACATCATCAATAATCACCAACGAAGAACACCATGACTACGGATATCCAAGAACAAGCCGCCGCACCCGATGAAAACAAGATCATCGCCGAGCGCCGCGTCAAGCTGGCAGCACTGCGCGAACAAGGCGTCGCCTTCCCGAACGATTTCCGCCCCGAGCACAAGGCGGCCGACCTGCACGCGCAATACGGCAGCAAGACGCGCGAAGAGCTGGAAGCCGAACCTGTCACCGTGGTGCTGGCCGGCCGCATGATGCTCAAGCGCGAAGCCGGCAAGAAGGCCGCTTTCGCCACCCTGCAAGACGCTTCCGGCCCGAAAGCCGACGGCCGCATCCAGATCTACGCCACCCTCGACCTGACCGGCGAAGCGGCCATGGCCGCCCTGCACCACTATGACCTGGGCGATATCCTGGGCGTGCAAGGCACCTTGTTCAAGACGAAGACGGACGAACTGACCATCAAGGTCACGGAACTGCGCTTGATCACCAAGTCGCTGCGCCCGCTGCCGGACAAATTCCACGGCCTGGCCGACCAGGAAACGAAGTACCGCCAGCGCTACGTCGACCTGATCATGAACGAAGAGACGCGCCGCACCTTCAAGGCGCGCACCGCCGCCATCTCGTCGATCCGCCGCTTCATGGAAAAGAACGAGTTCATGGAAGTGGAAACGCCGATGCTGCACACGATCCCTGGCGGCGCGGCAGCAAAACCGTTCATCACGCACCACAATGCGCTGGACATGCAGATGTTCCTGCGCATCGCGCCCGAGCTGTACCTGAAGCGCCTGGTCGTCGGCGGCTTCGACCGCGTGTTCGAGATCAACCGCAACTTCCGCAACGAAGGCGTGTCGATCCGTCACAACCCTGAATTCACGATGATGGAATTCTACGCGGCCTACACCGACTACAAATGGCTGATGGACTTCACGGAAGCCGTCATCCGCCAGGCCGCCATCGACGCGCACGGCACCGCCACCCTGACCTACGGCGGCCGCGAGCTGGACCTGGCAAAACCGTTCCACCGCCTGACCATCGTCGAAGCGATCAACAAGTACGCGCCGGGCTACACGCCGGAGCAGCTGAACGATGCGGACTTCATCAAGGAAGAACTGAAGAAATTCGGCGTCAAGCCGTTCGCCACGGCCGGCCTGGGCGCGCTGCAACTGGCGCTGTTCGAAGAAACGGCTGAAGCGCAGCTGTGGGAACCGACCTACATCATCGACTACCCGGTCGAAGTGTCGCCACTGGCGCGCGCTTCCGACACGGTGGCCGGCATCACTGAACGTTTTGAATTGTTCATGGTGGGCCGCGAAATCGCCAACGGCTTCTCCGAGTTGAACGACGCGGAAGACCAGTCGGCCCGCTTCCTGGCACAAGTGGCCGCCAAGGACGCCGGCGATGAAGAGGCGATGTTCTACGACGCCGACTACATCCGCGCGCTGGAATACGGCATGCCGCCAGCCGGCGGCTGCGGCATCGGCATCGACCGCCTGATGATGATCATCACGGATTCGCCGAACATCCGCGACGTCCTTCTGTTCCCTCATCTGCGCCGCGAAGAGTAATCACGGACGCAAGCCGATAAAAAGCCGCCTGATTTTGCGATCAGGCGGCTTTTTTACGTCTGCGGCCGTGTCAGCCGGCCAGGGTCACGCGCTGGTGGCTGCGACTGGCCTGCTGCGCCGCCAATGCCGTGGCCAGCGCACGCATGCCGTCGTCGCCCGTGGCGGCCGGCTGGCCTTCGCCGCGCATGGCGCGCTGGAAGGCGCGCACCGAGCGCACGTACAGGTTTTCATGCTCGACGGGGATATCGATGCTGCCGCCGTCGCGCGTCAGACTGATGGTGCCGACGGGGCGCTGCGTCATCACGCCGGTGGCGAAGATGGTGCCCTTGCTGCCGATGATTTCCACGCCGGACAGCGAATACGGCGCGTTGAACGCGTCGTGCACCTGCACCAAAGTGCCGTTGTCGAACTCGATGACGGCCATCAGGCCCTCTTCCAGTCCGGCCACCGTCATGCCGCCGCTGGTGGCGCAGGCCGTGACGTGGCGCGGTTCCGCGTCGAGCAGGAAGCGCAGGGTATCGACATCGTGCACGAACATGTCGAGCGTGACCCCGCCCGACTCCGGCGCGTCCAGGCGCCAGCCGCGCAGGTGCTGCGGCAGGTTGTTCGCGTGCAGCACGCGGCCATACAGGGGTTGGCCGATCTCGCCGGCGCGTATCAGCTCGCGCACCTTGCCATGGCTGGCCGCGTTGCGCAGGTGGTGGTTAATCCCCAGCACCACGCCCGCCTCGGCGCAGCCGTCGACCATGCGGCGCGCGTCTTCCAGGTTCAGCGCCAGCGGCTTTTCGCACAGCACGTGCTTGCCGGCGCGCGCCGCCTGCAAGGTCTGCGCCATGTGCAACTCGTTGGTGGTGCTGATGTACACGGCGTCCGTTCCCGGATGCGCCAGCGCCGCATCGAGGTCCGTGTAACTGGCGGCGATGCCGAACTGCTCGGCAAAGGCGGCGCCGCGCGCGGCATCGCGGCTGACCACGGCCAGCACTTCGGCATCGCCCTGCTGGCGGATCGCATCGACCATCCATTCGCGCGCCACGGTGCTGGCGCCGACCAAAATCCATCCGGTTTTCTTCATTCGATTCTCCCGTTAAAAAGTGTGGCGCAGGCCCAGGTTCCAGGCCTGGTTGCCGGTGCCGTTGTCGGTGGCGTTGCCCACCACATAGGCGGCGCCGTTGCGGTTATCGATATGCGCGTAGGCCGCATACAAGGTACTGCGCTTCGACAGCGCGTAGGTGTAGCCGATGCCGATCTGGGAAGCGTCACCGTTGGCGGCGCGCCGGTCGTCGCGCCGCACGTACGAGAACAGGATGCGGTGCGGGCCGACAGGTACGGTGGCGCCCAGCATCAGGTCCGCGCTGTCAACCGTGGTGGCGGCGCCCGCCGTGTTCTTGCTGACTGCGACGGCGCCATGCGCCTTGACCACGCCGAAGTCCCAGGTGGCGCCCAGTACCGTGTTGCGCGCCCTGCCCGCCACCAGCGCGCTTGATATCGTATTGGAGTCCTGGTGCGCCATGCGCACATACAGCGGCCCGCTGGCATAAGTAGCCGCCGCGCCCGCGTAGCGTTTGGCCGACGCGTCGCCCGGCACTTCGCCGAAGCCGTACGCCAGTTCGCCGGAGAGTCCCCCGCGCACGGGCGAGCTGTAGGTGATGCTGTTGTCGACCCGGCTGATGTAGCCGGCCGTGAAGACGTTGCTTATCCTGCCCGCAAAACCCAGGTAAAATGGGTCCAGCGCCCCCAGGCTGCTATCGATGAAGGTGTACTGGCGGCCCAGCCGCAGCGTGCCCGCCGCGCCGGCCAGGCCGACGAAAGCCTGGCGTCCGAACAGCAGGCCACCCTGGGCAGATGCGCCCGTGTCGGCCAGGATGCCCGCATCGAAGGTAAATATCGCCGTCGTGCCGCAGCCCAGATCTTCACTGCCCTTGAAACCGAGCCGCGAACCGTTGGCGATGCCGCTGGTCACCTTGAGTACCCTGCCGCCGGGGCCACCGTTCTCGGACACCACGCCCAGGTCCGCGATGCCATACATGGTCACGTTCGACTGCGCGCTACACAGGCCGCCGCAAGCGCCTGCGCCGATGATCATTGCCCTTGCTACCTTGTTCTTCATTTCTTTCCCTGTCTATTTTTATTGATACTGCTCTTAGCCGACCAGGTAGCGCGGACGCTCGCCGCGCAGGCCGGCCAGCAGGTTGTCCACGGCTTGCTGCGCCATGGCGTAGCGCGTTTCATGCGTGGCCGAACCGATATGCGGCAGCGCCACCACGTTGGCCATGCCCGGCAGCGGATTGTCCGGCGCCAGCGGTTCGCGCTCGAACACGTCCAGGCCGGCGCCGTGGATGGTGCCCTGCTGCAGCGCCTCGATCAGCGCCGCCTCGTCGACGATGCGCCCGCGCGAGCCGTTGATGAAGATGGCGCCGGGGCGCATCAGCGCGAACTCGCGCCGGCCCATCATGCGTTCCGTCTGCGCCGTCAGCGGCAGCACCACGCAGACGAAATCGGAACCGGCCAGCAAGTCGTCAAGCGCCACCTGGCGCGCGCCCAGTGCCGCCTCCACCTCGGGCACCGCTTCGCCATTCACGTACAGCACTTGCATGCCGAAACCCAGCGCGGCCCGGCGGGCGACGGCGCGGCCGATGCGGCCCATGCCCAGCATGCCGATGGTCTTGCCGTGCACGTTGACGCCGTACTGGCTCTCGCCCACGCTGCGCGTCCAGCGTCCGGCCTTGACGAATTCGGCCAGTTCGACGACGCGCCGCGCGCTGGCAAGGATCAGCGCAAAGATCGTGTCGGCCGTCGTTTCCGTCAGCACGTCCGGCGTATTGGCCAGCAAGATGCCCCGTTCGCGCAGGTAATCGACGTCGAACTGGTCGACGCCCACGGAAATGGTGGAAATGATGCGCAGGTCCAAGGCCGGGTCCAGCAGTTCGCGGTCCAGGCGCACGCTGGCGCCCAGCAAGCCGTGCGCGCCGCGGATGGCGGCAGCAAATGCGGCGCGGTTGCCCGCGTCGATCGCTTCGAAGTACGTCACCTCGCATTCGGCGCGCAGGCGCGCCAGCAGCGGCTCGGCCAGCTTTTTATAGACAACCACATGTTTTTTCACGAGTGTTTCCCCTGTACGGTTCAAGATGGGACCAGCGCGTCGAGCTGGGCGCGGGTCGGCAAGCCTTCCATGTCGCCGGCCACCTGGATGGCGAAGGCGCCGACCCGGTTGCCGCGCCCTACCGCCTGCGCCAGCGGCAAGCCTTCCAGCAAGGCGCTGACCAAGCCGGCCGCGAAACCGTCGCCGGCGCCCACCGTGTCGACCACGTTGGCCACGCACTCGCCCGCCACCATGCCACTGTCGCCATCGGCCGTGCGGTAATAGGCGCCCTCGGCGCCCAGCTTGATGACCACCAGGCGCGCGCCCTGCTGCAGATAAAAGCCGGCGACGTCGTGCGGTAGGTCGTGGCCGGTGAGGATTTTTCCTTCCCCCAGGCCGGGCAGCACCCAGTCCGCCTTGGCGGCGAGGCGGTTGATCTGTTCGACCATGACGGCTTTGGACGGCCACAGCGACGGCCGCAGGTTCGGATCGAACGATACGCTGCGGCCATTCGCGCGCATGAAATCGAGCGCCTGGCCGGCGAACGCCAGGCTGGTCTCGGACAGCGCCGCGGCCACGCCCGTGGCGTGCAAATGGCGCGCGGACAGGAAATAGGCGGGGTCGAAATGCTCGGGCGCCAGCCGGCTGGCGGCGGAACCCTTGCGGAAGTACTCGACCAGCGGGTCGGCGCCGTTCTCGGCCTTCTCCTTGAGCAGGAAGCCGCTGGACTGGCCGGCGACGGCGACGACCCGGCTGCAATCGACACCCTCTGCCTGCACGCTGGCGCGGATGAAACGGCCGAACGAGTCGTCGCCCACGCGGCTCAGCCAGCCGACTTTCAAGCCCAGGCGCGCCAGGCCGATGGCGACATTCGTCTCGGCGCCGGCCAGGCGGCGCGTAAAGTGCGCCACGGCCGCCAGATCGCCCGTTTGCTCGGCAACGAACATCGCCATCGCCTCGCCATAGGTAACGACGTCGAGCGCGTGCGCTCCTTGCGCCATTTCGTGTTTGATCATGCGGCCTCCAGTATCTGAATGTAGCGGCCCGTTTCGGCCACCAGGTCGGCGCCCTCGAGCGGGAATTCGATGGCCCGCTGCACGCCCGGCGCAAAGTGCGCGAAGACGGCGCGCCAGGCGGGATCGGCGTCGGAAACGGCGCAGGCGGACAGCCGGCCCCCGTCGTCAAGAACCGCCTTGCAATGCACATAGCGTACGTACGGCGCCAGCAGGCGCGCCGCCTGCTGCGCATCCTCGCCCACCCAGCGCCAGTTGCCGATGTCGAAGGTCAGTCCCAAGGGCAGCCCGATGTCGCGCGCCGCCGCCAGGAAGCGCGCCATCGTCGCCAGTTTTCCGCCGTGGGCCGTCTGGTCGTTTTCCACCAGCAGCGCCACGGGTGCGGCCTCCAGCTGCGCCTTCAAGGCCGGCAAGTCCGGCGCGGCCGGGTAATGGCCCAGCGACACCTTCAGGTAGCGCGCGCCCAGACGCGCAGCCTCGTCCAGCATTTGCCGCAGCAGTTCTTGCTGCAGCTGCCCGTCGGCGTCCCACAATTCGATGGGCGTGGAATACACGCAATACAGGCCGCGCGCGGCCACCACCGCGCCCATAAGCGCCAGGTCCGGCACGTCGGAGGTGAACAGTTCGCGGCGGATCTCGATGCCGGCGCCGCCCGCATCGGCCACCACGTCGATGAAATGGCTTTGCCCCAGCTGCCTTACCCTGCTTGCGCCATAGGCCGACGCCGCCACCAGGACGGGGCTCACTTGATCGCTCCCGCGCCGACGAACTGGCGCGCTTCGGGCGTTTGCGGGTTGCTGAAGAAGGCTTCCGACGGCCCGCTTTCCCACACCAATCCCTGGTGCATGAAGACGGTGACGTCGGCCATGCGCCGCGCGAACTCCATCTCGTGCGTCACCAAGAGCATGGTCATGCCCGCCTGCGCCAGCTCCTCCATCACCTTCAGCACTTCCTGCGTCAGCTCCGGGTCGAGCGCCGACGTCACTTCGTCGAACAGCATCACTTGCGGCTCCATCGCCAGCGAACGGGCAATCGCCACGCGCTGCTGCTGGCCGCCCGACAGCTGCTCGGGATAGGCTTCGCGCTTGTGGTCCAGGCCCACCTGCTTGAGCACGCGCAGCGCCGTGGTGCGACCTTGCGCGTCGGGCACCTTCTTGACGATGCGCGGCGCCAGCATGACGTTTTCTTCCACGGTCAGGTGGGGGAACAGGTTGTAGCTCTGGAAGACCATGCCGACGTCCTTGCGCAAGTCGAGCAGGTGTTCCTGGCGCGCCGTCAGCGTATGGCCGGCCACGACGATGCTGCCGCTGTCGATGGTTTCCAGGCCGTTGATACAGCGCAGCATGGTGCTCTTGCCGGAGCCGCTGCGGCCGATCACGGCGATCACCTGCCCCCGCTCGACGGCGAACGACACGCCCTTGAGCACGTGGTTGGCGCCGAAGCTCTTGCTGATATTGTCGATTTCAACGATGGGCATGGAATTTCCTTTCCAGTGAATGGCTGTAGCGCGACAGCGGATAGCACATCGCGAAGTAGATCAGGGCGACGATGGGGAAGACGATGAACGGCAGGAAGGTCGCATTGCTGACCAGTTGCCCTGCCCGCGTCAGTTCCACCACGCCGATGATCGAGGTGATCGAAGTGTTCTTGATGATCTGCACCATGAAACCCACCGTCGGCGGCAGCGAATGGCGCAGCGCCTGCGGCAGGATGACGTAGCGCAGCTGCTGGTAGCGGTTCAGCGCCAGCGCGGCCGATGCTTCCCACTGCTGCCGCTGCACGCCTTCGATGCAGCCGCGCCAGATCTCGCCCAGGTAGGCGCTGGCAAAGATCGTCATCGCCGCGCCGGCCGCGATGATCGGCGACAGCTTGTAGCCGAACAGGGCCAGGCCGTAGTAGGTGAGGAACAGCACGATCAGCACGGGCGTGCCCTGCACCAGCTGGATGTACAGGGCACTGATGCAACGCAGGAATGGGCTGCGCGCCGTGCGCAGCAGCGCCACCGCGAAGCCGGCGATGCCGCCCGTGATGAAGACGATCAGCGACAGGCCGATGGTCCAGCGCGTGGCCTCGAGCAGAAATTGCAGGTTATCCCAGGAAAAATCACTGATCATGTCATGCTCCCATGCGCACCGCGCCCAGACGGCGGCGGCGTTTGAAGACGATCTGGCCCAGTACCCAGAAGCTGAAGCGGAACAGCAGGGCCAGCAGGATGTACAGCACCATCACGACGATGTAGATCTCGAAGCTGCGGAAGGTTTCCGAGTCGAGCAGGTGCGCGGCAGCGGTCAGCTCTTCGGCGGAAATGGCCGACACCACGCTCGAGGCGAGCATCATCAAGGTGAACTGGCTGGCCAGCGCCGGATACACTTTTTCCAGCGCCGGCAGCAGCACCACGTGGCGCATCACCTGCCAGCGCGTCATGCCCAAGGCTTGGGCCGCCTCCAGTTGCGAGGGATGCACGGCGCCGATGCCGGCGCGCACGATCTCGGCAGCATAAGCACCGAGGTTGACCGTCATGGCGACGAGCGCGGCGCCGTTCGCGTCGAGCTGCAGGCCCAGCGACGGCAAGCCAAAGTAGATGATGAACAGCTGCACCAGGAACGGCGTGCTGCGGATCACCTCGACATACGCGCGCACCGCCACGCGGGCATAGGCGGGACCATTCTTCAGGATGACGGCGGCGCCCGGCGACAGCTTGTAGCCGAACAGCGCCAGGCCGTAATAGGTGAGGAACAGCACGATCAGCACGGGCGTGCCCTGGACCAGCTGGATGTACAGGGCGCTGATGAAACGCAGGAAGGGGCTGCGTGCCGTGCGCAGCAGCGCCACGGCGAAGCCGGCGATGCCGCCCGTGACGAAGACGATCAGCGACAGGCCGATGGTCCAGCGCGTGGCCTCGAGCAGGAACTGCAGGTTATCCCAGGAAAAGTCACTGATCATGTCATGCTCCCATGCGCGCCGCGCCCAGACGGCGGCGGCGTTTGAAGACGATCTGGCCCAGCACCCAGAAACTGAAGCGGAACAGCAGGGCCAGCAGGATGTACAGCACCATCACGACGATGTAGATCTCGAAGCTGCGGAAGGTTTCCGAGTCGAGCAGGTGCGCGGCGGCAGTCAGCTCTTCTGCGGAAATGGCCGACACGACGCTCGAGGCGAGCATCATCAAGGTGAACTGGCTGGCCAGCGCCGGATAGACTTTTTCCAGCGCCGGCAGCAGCACCACGTGGCGCATCACCTGCCAGCGCGTCATGCCCAGCGCCTGCGCCGCTTCCAGTTGCGACGGATGCACGGCGCCGATGCCGGCGCGCACGATCTCGGCAGCATAAGCGCCGAGGTTGACCGTCATGGCGACGAGCGCGGCGCCGTTCGCGTCGAGCTGCAGGCCCAGCGACGGCAAGCCGAAGTAGATGATGAACAGCTGCACCAGGAACGGCGTGCTGCGGATGATCTCGACATAGGCGCGCACCATGGCGCGGGCATAGGCGGGACCGTTCTTCAGGATGACGGCGGCGCACACGCCCACCGCCAGCCCCAGCACCATCGACAAGGCGCTCAGGCGTATCGTCAGCGCCGCGCCCCACAACAGGCGGTCCAGCGACTGCATGACGAGTTCGAAATGAAATTCATACGGCATACTCAACTCCTTTCTACGTGCGCATCCCCGGCCGCGCCACCATGGCGGCGCGCCGTGCGGACGAGCACTATCGCTGTGCGGGTGGCGGTATCAGAAGGTCGGCAGCGCCGGCAGCGGCGCGCCGCTCCACTTGCGCGCGATGGCATCGAGTTCGCCGTTCAGCTTGACGTAGTAGATGAAGTTGTTGAGCCACTGGTGCAGCTCGAAGTCGCCGCGGCGCACGGCCATCGAGTTCGGTTGCAGCGAGTAGGAGAAGCGGACCTCGATCTTGCCCGCGCCGCGCGTCTTGATGATGTCGAGCGCCATCGTGCTGGGAATCGAGACGGCGTCGACCTGCTTGCTGAGCAAGGCCTGGGTGACGGTGGCGTCATCCTCGAAACGCACGATGCTGGTGCCGGCCGGCGCCATGCGGCTCAGCGCCGTGTCATTCGTGGTGCCGCGCGTCACGCCCACCTTCTTGCCCTTCAAGTCGGCCAGCGCCTTGAATTTGCCGCCGACCGGCGCGACGATGGCCAGCTCGAACGCGCTGTAGGGCATGGTGAACATCAGGGTCTTGGCCCGTTCCGGCGTGGGCGCCAGGGTGGCCACGAGGAAGTCGACCTTGCCCGATTCCAGCGACGGCACGCGCGACGGCGCCGTCAGTGGCACGATTTCCACGGGCAGGTTCAGGTATTTGCCGATCAGGTTGGCGACATCGACGTCATAACCGACGGGCACGCCCTTGGCGTCGATGCTGCCAAACGGCGGCGTGCCGCTGACGACGCCGATGGTCAGCTTGCCTTTCTTGATCAAGTCGCCAAGCGTCTGGGCGCCGGCATCGGCCGCCGCACCGAAGGCGCATGTTGCTGCGAGCGCGCAAGCCACGATTTTCGCGTAAAACAGTGTAGTCATCTTCATGCTCAGTCTCCTGTGATCCCGGTACCGGCCTCGTCGAGGCGCTTCCGGGAATATTGTCAAATGGACGATTCGGATCGTCTCTTGCCTTGTCGTTTCAACTTATGTTCAAGCTCCTGCCAACCATTGCCCTGCCTGCCTATCCACGCCCCTTTCCTGGCTGAATACAATTTATGAAACCGGTTCCATAACCTTCCCAAAAAAAAGGGCAAGGCCCTCTTCCCATCAATCGGCGCCCGTGCGCCCTTCGTTACCCCGGGTGGAATGACGCACTATCAGCTTGCCTGGCAACAACACCTCGCGCGGCGGGCACTGGTCGCCCTGCAGGCGCGACAGCATGCACGTCATCGCCGAAAAGCCGATCTCGTACGTCTGCTGCTCGATCGTGCTCAGGCCCGCCAGCGGCGACCACGGCAATTCGTCAAAGCCCAGCAAGCCCACGTCCTGCGGCATGCGCAATGCGAGGCGCTGCAGCATCAGCGCCAGTTCCAGCGCCACCATGCCGTTCGAGGCCAGCAGCGCCACGCGGCGGCCGCGCCACTGCGCCAGGCATAGACGCACCTGCGCGTCGATGGCGGGCCGGTCGTCCAGATCCACGGCCAGCACTTCGCCCACGCAGCCCGGATGCTCGGCCATCACGGCCTGGAAACCGTCGGCGCGCATCAGGCGCGAACTGACGCCCGTCAAGGGCGGCGCGACAAAGGCGATGGCGTCGAACCCCTGCTCGATCAGGTGCGCCGTGGCCAGCCGACCCGCCTGCACATTGTCCAGCCCCACCAGGTCGAAATCGGCGCCCTCGATGCGGCGGTCGACCAGCACGATGGGCATGTCCGCCTGCTGCAAATCGGACGACTGGATGTTGCGTCCCTGCGTGTTGACGATCAGCCCTTCCACGCTGTACGAGCGCAGCGCGGCAAGCGACTGGCGTTCGCGCTGTTCGTCATTGCCGGTATTACATAAAATCAGGGTATAGCCATGCTGCTGGCAAGCCGCTTCCACGCCTTGCAGCACGGCCACCGTGTAGGGATTGAGCATGTCCGCCACGACCATGCCGATCAGGCGCGTGCGTCCCCGTTTGAGGCCGCGCGCCATCTGGTTCGGCTGGTAGCCGAGGCGCGCGATGGTGCTGGTGATCTGCTGGCGGATGTTCTCGGACAGGGCGTCGAGTTCGCCGCCGAGAAAGCGCGACACGCTCGTCTTCGACACGCCAGCCTCGCGCGCCACCTGGGCGATGGTCACGGGCCGCGCCAGCTCGCCGGAAACTGTTTTTTTACTGCCGCGTACTGAATCCAAGCTTGTTCTCCACTACCTGTTGACCTGCATATTTTTATTTTGGAACCGGTTCCAAAGATAGCACCCACGAA
The DNA here is from genome assembly GCF_001445815.1 of Janthinobacterium sp. Ant5-2-1. Lineage (NCBI taxonomy): Bacteria > Pseudomonadati > Pseudomonadota > Betaproteobacteria > Burkholderiales > Oxalobacteraceae > Janthinobacterium > Janthinobacterium sp. Ant5-2-1. Next base: position 101,126 of record NZ_LNCE01000047.1, read on the forward strand.
TCGATGACGCAAGCGATTTGATTTCCTGTGGCGGCAAAGGAACAAGATGGGGGCATCAATGGAAAGGCGCCGCCCGCCCCCCGGCAAACGCAGGAAACGGGCGGCGCGGTGGTTTCAAGACGGTTTACTGGACCACTGTGTAGCACGGCACGTATGCCGTGCCCGCCAGTTTCATGCGGTGCTGCGCCACGAAGGAAGCGAGCAGCGCATCCATGGGGCCGGCGATGGATTTGTCGCCATGGATCTCGAAGTTGCCGTACTTTTCAATCGAACGGATGCCGTCATCCTTGACGTTGCCCGCCACCACGCCCGAGAACGCGCGGCGCAGCTGGGCCGCCAGCAAGTGCGTGGGCTGGTTCTTGTGCAGGCTCAGGTTGCGCATGTTTTCATGCGTGGGCTGGAACGGCTTCTGGAACTCGTGATCGATCTTCAACAGCCAATTGAAGTAATACGCGTCGCTGTGCGCCTTGCGGAATTCGCGCACCTGGCGGATGCCTTCAAGCATTTCGCGCGCCACCAGTTCCGGGTCGTCGATGATGATCTTGTAGCGCTGCTGCGCTTCCGGGCCCAGCGTGTCGTGGATGAACTGGTTGATCTGCACGAAGTACTCACGCGACGTTTCCGGACCCGTGAAGATCAGCGGGAAAGGAATCTCGGCGTTGTCCGGGTGCAGCAGGATGCCCAGGATGTACAGAATCTCTTCGGCCGTGCCGGCACCGCCGGGGAAGACGACGATGCCGTGGCCGGCGCGCACGAACGCTTCCAGGCGCTTTTCGATGTCCGGCATGATGACGAGGTCATTGACGATGGGGTTCGGCGACTCGGCCGCGATGATGCCCGGCTCCGTGATGCCCAGATAGCGGCCATTGTGCAAACGCTGCTTGGCGTGGCCGATGGTGGCGCCCTTCATGGGACCTTTCATGGCGCCAGGGCCGCAGCCGGTACAGATGTCGAGGCCGCGCAAGCCCAGCTGGTAGCCCACTTCCTTCGAATAATTGTATTCGGCGCGGTTGATCGAGTGGCCGCCCCAGCAGACGACCAGGTTCGGGTTGAGCTGGGTTTGCAGCACATTGGCGTTGCGCAGGATGTGGAAGACGGCGTCCGTCACGCCTTCCGTGCTCTGCAAGTCGAATTTCGGGTTGCCCGTGACTTCATCGCTGACGAAGATGATGTCGCGCAGCACGGCAAACAGGTGCTCGTGGATGCCCTTGATCATCTTGCCGTCGACAAAGGCGATGGCCGGCGCGCCCTTGATGTCGAGTTTGATGCCGCGCTCGCGCTGGATGATGGAGATTTCAAACGATTGGTAGCGCTCCAGCAGGGCGCGGCCATCGTCGATGGTGCTGCCGCAATTCAAGACCGCCAGCGCGCAGCGGCGGAAGGTGTTGTACAGGCCGCCCTGGCTGGTGTCGAGCAGCTTGTTGACTTCAGTCTTGGAGAGCACGTCCAGGCGGCCTTCCGGTGAAACCAGAGTATCGATAACGTCGTGTTCCATAATGCGAAAAATCCCTTTAAAAATCGATGCTCGAAGGTCTTGCAGCCTTAATATACGACAAGTCAGGCAAGTTGTGCTGTGCCGCCGCAAAATCGCCGGGGCCATCCTTGCATGCAAACCGGTTTGACCAATATGAAACAGTCATTCTTGCTAATGCGAATCGAAATCTTCGCTCAGCGCAATTTGTAGATTAGAATGCCAGCCTATTGGAATTCCCGTGCGTGAGGTTCTTCATGAGAGTCCCCGCCGCCCGCAGGCTTCCATAAGTTTGTTTTATCGATTGACTATAATAATTTTTCAGGAGGAACCGCATGAGCGGTGCGACTACGCCCAACAAGGAAGCCGTTATTCCCGAGTTCAAGCAGATTATGGGCCATCCAAGCCCATTGTGGATGTTGTTCATGACTGAATTCTGGGAACGCTTCGCGTTCTACGGAGTTCGCTGGGCGCTGGTACTGTACATCGTTGCCCAGTTCCACGCTGGTGACGCTTCGGGACAGGCAGCGGCCAACCTGACCTACGGTTCCTTCCTCGCGCTGGTGTACGCCGGCGCCCTGTTCGGCGGCTACATCGCCGACCGCGTCATCGGTTACCAGCGCTCCATCCTGCTGGGCGCCGTCTTCATGGCCGCCGGCCTGTTCTGCATCTCGGTACCGAACCAGGACATTTTCAACCTGGGCCTGGCCACCATGATCGTCGGTAACGGCATGTTCAAGCCGAACATCTCGACCATGGTCGGCAAGCTGTACACGACCGCCGATCCGCGCCGCGACAGTGGCTTCACGATCTTCTACATGGGCATCAACATGGGCGCCATGGTCGCGCCCGTCTTCACCCAGTGGCTGGCCGAGTCGATCTTCGGCACCAGCGCCATGCCTTCGTACAAGATGGTCTTCATGGCCTCCGGTTTCGGCATGCTGATCAGCCTGGTATGGTTCTTCATCGGCCGCCGCGCCCTGAAGGGCATCGGCGCGCCGGAAGCCGGTTCCGGCAACCCGATGCGCGTCGTCTGGGTGGCCGTCGGCTCGCTGTGCGTGATTCCGCTGATGTACTTCCTGCTGACCGTCGGCGCTGAAAAGCTGCAAATCGTCCTGACCGTGCTGTTTGTCGGCCTGGCCGTGATGCTGATGTTCGAAGGCATACGCAACGGCAAAGTGGCGCGCGACCGCGTCATCGCCATGCTGCTGATCTTCGTCTTCAACATCCTGTTCTGGATGTTCTTCGAACAGGCAGGCAGCTCGTTCACCTTCCTGGCCGACAAGATCGTCAACCGCGACCTGGGCTTCTGGATCTTCCCGACCGCCTACTTCCAGACCGTCAATTCGGTCGCCATCATCGTCTTCGCGCCGATCATCGCCGCCGTCTGGGTCTTCCTGGCGCGCCACAACGTCAATCCATCGATCCCGCGCAAATTCGGCCTGGGCTTGCTGGGCAATGCGCTGGCCTTCGGTTTGCTGATCTTCGCTCTGTCGAGCCTGGTTGGCGCCGATAACAAGATCCCGTTCTGGACCCTGACCACCGTCTACGTGCTGCAATCGATCGGCGAGCTGTGCCTGTCGCCTATCGGCCTGTCGATGGTCACCAAGCTGGCCCCGGTACGCCTGGTCGGCATGGGCATGGGCGGCTGGTTCCTGTCGACCGGTATCGGCAACAACCTGTCGGGTATCTTCGCCAGCTACGTCAGCGGCGAAAGCGGCATGTCGGTGCAATCGGCCCTGTCCGGCTACACCTTCGGCTTCTGGTCCCTGCTGGGCGCCGGCGTGATCCTGTTCCTGATCGCACCGCTGATCAACAAACTGATGCACGGCGTGAAGTAAGCTTCCGCCTTAGCTGGACAACGGCGGCCTGCGGGCCGCCGTTTTTCATTGCGGCGCCGGTTTTCTCCTTGCCGGGCGGTACAATACGACCAGGGCCACCGGCCACTCCATCCACATCACCAAAGAATATTATGTCCAGCATCTCCACCACCACGCCCCTCTCCGACGACGAATACGCCGAACTCGACACCCTGCTGGCCGCGCCTGCGCTGGAAAGCCGCGCCATGGACGTGTCGATGCTGGAAGGTTTTCTCACGGCCGTCGCCCTGAGCCCGAAGCAGATTGCTACCGAGCAATGGCTGCCATGGATGTGGGACAAGGCGGCCGGCAGCGCCTTGCCGGCACAGGGCGAGGCCAGCGAACGGGCGGCCAGCCTGGCGCAGCGCCACCATGCCTACATGGTCGAATGGCTGGCGAAAGACCCGGACAGCTTCGAGCCCATCTACGTATGCGGCCCGGAATGGAGCGTGTCCGCCTGGTGCGCAGGTTTTGTGCTGGGTACGAGCCTGGACAAACCCCAATGGGCGGCCCTGGCCGTCAGCCATCCGCAGTACCTGGCGCCGTTCCAGCACCTGGCCACGGCGAGCGAACTCGATGACGATGCGGCCGAAACGGCCATGGATGGCGTGATTCCCGCCGTCATCGCCATCAACGCGGCCTGGGCGCGCCAGCGCCACCTGAAACAAAGCCAGCCTGGCGCCACCGTCCTGCGCGAACTGCCAAAGACGGGCCGCAACGACCCGTGCCACTGCGGCAGCGGCAAGAAGTATAAAAAATGCTGTGCCGACGCCGATAGCGCGGCCGCCTAAGACGGTAGCTCCTTGCGCCAGCTGCTGACGGCCATCCTGCGCTTCCTGCTGCGCCACGCGCTGCAGTTCGCCCTGTTCATCATCATCCTGCTGGCCGGACGCTTGCTGCTGGCCGAATGGCGCGCCTACAGCGCCGGCAGCGAAGCCGTCGCCGTGCTGAGGCTGGCCGCCGATGGCGCCGACAGTCAGGGCGCTGGCCTGGCAGGTGCCGCCACGGCGCGGGTCAACGCCCTGCGGCACTCCTCGCACACGGCCATCGCCACGAGGCTGGAGCAAATCCAGATGCAATTGACCGCCTTGCGCGCGCGGCAGCAACCATCGCTGTTTACCCTTCCCTTGCCCGACACGACCACCCTGACCCTGCATGCGCAGGAGGAAGCGGCGCGGCGCGTGGAAATCGAAGTGCTGGCGCAGGAAGCCCGCTATCTGACGGCCCTGCAAGCGGCGATCCAAGGCGAAGATGCGCGCCAGACCCTGGCGCGCCTGCACGGGGAACACGTACGCGCGTATGCAGCGCTGCAAGAGAACGTCCGTCAGCGCCAGTGGCTGGAAGCGCAGCACCCGCTGGCGGCCCGCCTGCCCGGCAGTGACGCTTACGCGCAGCTGTCGCAGCTTGAAGCGCAGGGCCAGCGCCTGCGCGACATCAACCTGCAAGCGTACCAAGCCTGGACAGCGCAGCGCGCGCGCAGCAGCGCCACGAACGCTGCCCGCCCCGCCCCGTTTTCCATCGACGAGCAAGCCTTAGCCGGCGCGCTGGCGCCCGTGCAAAAGGCCATCGCGGCCGGCGAAACGCAGCTGGCGAGCAACTGGATCGCCCGCTGGCGCGCCCCCGTGCTGGACGTGGCGCCCACGGCCGCCCTGCTGGTGCTGTCGGCCATTTTGCTGCCCGCCGCCATCAAGGCCTTCTTTTACTTCGTGCTGGCGCCTGTCGCTGCCCGTTTGCCGCCGCTGTCGATCGCACGAGAGCTGCAGTTGCCGGGCAGCTCCCTGTCCCTGCCGCCACATGGAGAATCGCGTATTTCCGCCGTCTCGCAGGCGCTACAACTGCAGCCCGGCCAGCGGATGCTGATCCACCCCGAATACCTGCAATCGTCGCCCGTCAGCAGCACCAAGCGCACGCAGTGGCTGCTGGACTGGCGTTTCCCCTTCACCAGCCTGGCCGCCGGCATGGTGGCGCTGACCCGGCTGGAAAGCGGCGAACCGGCATCCGTGACGCTTTCCGCCAGCGACGATCCGCTGCAGGAAGTGGCCATCGTCCACCTGCCGGCCGGCAGCGCATTGGTATTCCAGCCGCGGGGGCTGGTGGGATTGATCTGCGAGGCGGGCCAGCCTTTGGCGATCAGCAGCCACTGGCGCCTGGGCAGCCTGCACGCCTGGCTCACCCTGCAGCTGCGCTTCATCGTCTTCCGCGGCCCCGTCACCCTGATCGTACGCGGCTGCCGCGGCGTGCGCCTGGAGCGGGCCGGCCAGGGACGCTCGATCAGCCAGTCCGCCACCCTGGGCTTTAGCACCGACGTGCTGTACTCGACCCTGCGCAGCGAAACCTTCATCCCCTACCTGCGCGGCCAGCAGGCGCTGCTCAACGACCGCTTCGACGGCGGCAACGGCGTCTACCTGTACGAGGAAACCCCGCGCCACGGCAAGCAGCCGGGCAAGGTGGGCAGCTGGTTCGAGGGTTTCACGGACGCGATCTTGAAAGTGTTCGGCATCTAGCCGAAGGAAACCATGAACGACATCCTGTTTGCCGATTTTCTCGAGGACCATGCCGTGTATGCACAGGTGCAGGCCTACTGGCAGGCACGCCTGGCCTTCCTCGACGGCCAATGCACGCCGTATCTGCGCACCGCATTCGCCAACGGCCAGCCTTTTTACGACGGCAACCCCATCGTCAACCTGGCGGACCGGAACGCGGGCAAGGCGGCCCGCATCGTGCAGCAATGCCCGCGTGAATTCGGCCACGGCTACACGAGCTTCGAGCAAGCCATCGAACTGGCCGTCGGCGATGGCCACCGCCCGGCGCAGGAAAAGATCATCGTGCTGACCTTGACGCAGGAGACGGGGCAGCGGGCCGAGGATGAATTGCGGGCCTGGTTTGTGCCAGCCTAGGGCTGCCAGCTACGCCGCAATCGAATGCGACACCGTCAGCCACTCTCCCGGCTGCAGATTTTCCGCCGCCTCGCGGGTGGCCAGCACGCTGTCGGGATCCAGGTCGGAGCGTTTCAGCTTGTAGGAATAGGCGAAATCATCGGCATCGAATGCCTGCCCCGCCTTGACGTAATACTTGAAGCCGACAAAGGAGTCGGGATTGGTGACGACCGAGTACTCAAGCGTGACATTGTTCATGGCGGGCCTCGTCAACGGTGGTGAGGCATCCATTATGCGTCAATTCCCGCGACGGCGATGCCGCGGCTGATCCTTGCGGCAAGTCAATAGCCGTGCCGACCACCGGCGCTACAGTAGCCTGAGTCCACCACCACCCCATCGCTGCCATGCGCACCTTGCTCACGAAAATCCGGAACACACTGGCGCCGCAGGCCAGCCTGCCAGCGGCCGCGCGCATGGAACGGCTGTCGGACCGGCGCGGCCTGCCCGCCCCTGACCCCGGGCCGCAAGCCGTCGTCAAGGCCTGCACGGCCTGGCTGTGCGCGGCGCAGGATCATTCCAGCTCAAACGACGGCGGCGTCGCGCGCGACTACAGCCTGCTGACAGGCTGGTCGAGTTCCTACCCGGAGACCACCGGCTACATCATCCCCACAATCATCACCCTGGCGCAGCGCACGGGCGATGACGGTCTGCACGGGCGCGCGCGGCGCATGCTCGATTGGTGCGCGGCCATCCAGTTCGCGGAAGGCGGTTTCCAGGGTGGGAAAATCGATTCCACGCCGCGCGTGCCCGTCACCTTCAATACGGGGCAAATCCTGCTTGGCCTGGCCGCCGGCGTGGCGGCGTACGGCGAGGCCTGGCAGGACGCCATGCACCGCGCGGCGAGCTGGCTGCGCGACAGCCAGGATGGCGACGGCTGCTGGCGCCGCCATCCGACGCCGTTCGCCAGCGCCGGCGACAAGGCCTATGAAACGCACGTGGCGTGGGGACTGTTCGAAGCGGACCGCGTCGCGCCGGGCCACGGCTATGGCGCGGCCGGCCTGCGCCAGGTTGACTGGGCGCTGACCAAGCAGCGTCCCAACGGCTGGTTCACCTCGAACTGCCTGGATAACCCGCTGCTGCCTCTGACCCATACCATCGGCTACGCCTTGCGCGGCCTGCTCGAAGCACACCGCTTTTCGGCGCGCGCCGACCTGCTGGACGCCGCCGCGCGCACCGGCACGAGCGTCGCCAGGGCCGTGACGGCCGACGGCTACCTGGCGGGCCGCCTGGGTCCGGACTTCCAGCCGGGCGCCAGCTACGCCTGTCTCACGGGTTCCGCGCAAAACGCGCATTGTTTGTTCCTGCTGTACCAGCTCACGGGCGAACGGCGCTACCTCGACGCGGGGCGCCGGCTGAACCGTTACGTGCGGCGCGCCATCAGCATCGACGGTCCCGCGCATGCGCGCGGCGGCGTCAAGGGCTCGTTTCCCGTCGATGGCGACTACGGGACATGGGCTTACCTGAACTGGGCTGCCAAGTTCTGCATCGATGCCAACCTGCAGGAACTGGAAATTGGCGATGATTGAAAAGGCAAAAAGTCCCATCCACGTCGCGCTGGAAGCATGGCGCCGCACCGTCAGCGCCCGACAGATGCGCCAGAACGCGCCCCATGTGACGCGCGCCGGCTTGACCGCCGATCTGGCGCGGCTGGGCATCGCGCCAGGCGATACGCTGTTCGTGCATTCTTCGCTGAAAAGCCTCGGCTACGTGGAAGGCGGCGCGCTGGCCGTCATACATGCCTTGCAAGACGCCGTCGGACCGCAAGGCACCCTGCTGCTGCCCACCTACTATCTGCCCGGCGGCACGGTGCGCGCCACCTGCGCCATGCCGGACTATGTGTTCGACCCGCGCCACCATGGCACGCACATGGGCCGCCTGCCCGAAGTGTTCCTTGCCAGCGCAGGTGTCCGGCGCAGCATCCACCCCACCCACTCCGTGTCAGCGTGGGGCCGCCATGCCGTTCACCTTATCGAAGCGCACCACCACGCGCCCTCGATCTTCGGCATGGACTCGCCGTGGCAGCGCTTCATCGGCAGCGGCCATGCGAAGGTGCTGGGCCTCGGCATTTCCATGGGGCCCGTGACGTTCTATCACGCGCTGGAAGACGCCATGGGCGACGCCTTTCCCGTGCCCGTATGGGATGACGATACAAAGCTGCTGCCATGCCTGGACCACGACGGCCGGCGCTGGAACGTGCCCGTGCGCCCTTTCGATCCGGCGGTCGCCCAGCGCCGCATCGACCATCCCGGCCGCGACGACCTGCGCGACTACTTTCACCGGGAATTCGACGCCGCCGGCTTGCGCGTCAACGGGCAAGTGGGCGATGCGGCGTCGTGGTGCATTCCGGCGCAGGCGTTTTATGACCACCTGCGCCAGCTGGCGTCCGATAACGTGACGATCTACGCCACAGCGGCGCAGCTGGCGGCGCGGCCGGTGAGGCTGTGACACGCCAGCGACTACTTGCGCTGCAGGTCATACACACCGCCCCCATTGGCGACAAAATACAGGGTGCCGCCGCCGTCACTCACTTCATCTTCGATGGGGCCATCCGTGCCGCGCTTGATCACCGTCCAGCTTCCCGCCTGCAAATCCGTCACCAGCACCTGCATGGACGCGCTTTGCGCCGGCAACTCGACGGTGACGGTCCCGCCCAGCGGCAAGCCGCTTTTGGAAAACAGCACCACGCGGTCCTGGATTTTCACGCCGGCCAGCAGGGCCGAATCGATGGGCGTCGTCGGTAACGCAGACAGCGTGCTGCTGGCATCCATCACCTGCATCACGTTCAGGAACACATCCGTTTCGTTTCCGCTCGGCGGCGACACTTCCAGCCGCCACGCGCCCGCTTCCTCGGTCGAATAATCGGCTTCAGCCTGGATCGGATAATTCGTCCCGCCGACGCTGAATTCATTGCCGCTGCCGCCGACTTTGGCCAGCACGGCACTCGCCGGCAGCAAGGTGCGGTTGATCAGCTTGCCGTTGTACTGCAAGGTGCTGTTGTAGTCCCATTCCATGCGCTGGATGATCACCGTGTCGCCGCTGATTTCCGGCTCAAACTGGCTGTGCAGCAGCCAGGTCTTCTTGAACCCCGCATCGCTGGCGCTGACCTTGTCGAACACGATCAGGGCCGCCGGGTGGTTCGCATCCTTGAGGTTCAAGAACACGAATGACCTCTGGAACTGGCGCACCTTGCTGCTGTACGCGGCCGTGAGGTCGCCCTTGATGTAGCTGAAGTCGGGCGCCCCTGCCGCGCCGCCGACCTGCTGCTGGCGCAGGACAGTGGCCACCTTGTAGCCGTTGGCCAGTTCCGCCAGGGATGACGGCTCGTCGCCCGGGAAGCGCTGCCCGCCATCATTGGCATAGCCGTCGAAATTCTCGTCCGGGTCATGCACCAGCATGGTGTTGTGCGCGATGCTGCGCTTGTGATAATTCATGTCGTGCGCACTGCCGTATTCCAGGGGGATGCTGGGATCGGTCACATCCCTGCCGCTATAAATACCCGAATCGATGGCCAGGCCGCCCTTGTAGTAAATCTGGAAATGCCCGGCGTCATAATGTTCGTGATTGCCGAACCAGTCGCCGCCGAGCTTCATCGTCGCCACGACATTGCCTGACTCCACATGTATGCCGTCGGTCCAGCCCGTGCGGGCGATCATCAGGCCGGCGGGATCCGGAAAATATTTGGTCAAGGGCAACGCCGCCGGGCTGGGCGTGCTGCCCATGGCGGTATTGCCCAGCAGGACAGGCCAGATGCTGTCCTTGGGGTGGATAAAGCTGGTCGACGGCTGCAGCGACTGCTTCAAATACTCATGCTTCAAGGTGGAATTGTTGTAGTAGGTGGCGGGCAGCATGAAGGCCAGCGGTTCGCTCCAGTACTCCCTGCTGTTGGTGTAGGAGGAGTGATAGACGTCGCCATCACGCATCCATTGTCCGTCGGGGCGGCGCGTGTACAGCCAGTGATACGGCGTCATCTGCTGCACGGGATCAAACACGGGCGCGGCGCCCATGCGCCGGAATATCCATGCGGCGTACATATCCGCCAGGAAACGCACCGTGCCGTACGACGCACCCTGGTGATAGGCTTGCGCCGCATAGGCATAGTTACGCGGCGCGATATAGTCGGCAAAGAAGCGCCCGGCAACGATGTTGTAGACGAGCGGCGCCTCGTCATAAAAGGCGATGGCGGCCGACAGCTGGTCGCGCAGCAGCTGGTTGTCGCTGCCATGGCCGACGACGGGGCCTTGCCGCGATGGCGGAAAGCCGATTTCCATCGTGGCCGCCAGCTGCGTAAAACGCGTGACGACATAGGCGCGCTGCTGCGCATTCATCAGCTGGAAGCACCAGTCATACACCATGGCGCTGGCCAGGATGATGTCGCCTTTTTCGTTCGGGTGATTGTAGCCAGGCACAAACTGCACGGCCGCCAGGTAGTCGAGCAGCATTTGCACGGCTTCCCGGCCCCGCTGCGCCTGCGCCGCCGAACCGTCGCGTTCGTACAGCAGGGAGTACAGCGCCTTCGCCTTGATCGTGCTCACGACATCGACCTGGTGATTGCTCCTGGCCGGGCCGCCAGGCACGAACACGGGCAACGCCACGATCGCCGGTGCCGCGACAAACCCGTTCAGGACAGCGCGATGCTGCACCATCTCCTGCGCGCTCGACTCGAAACGGCTGCGTATCGCGGCCAGGTCCCCCACCCTGGCAAACACGCGCGGATGCTCGCCGGCGGGCGGCAGCACGGTGGGCAGCGGATACACGCCATAGCCTTGCGGGACAAAGTCGGCCAGCGCCGTGACCAAGAGACAATCGATGCCCAGGCCGCCCTCGCGGTACTGGAGCTTCAGTTCGCGCTCGCCCGCGGCGAGCCAGCGCGTGACGGGCAACCAGGTCCACTTCGGCGGCTGGCCGACGGTGAACGGCACGGATGCGCTGGCGTAGGCGCCATTGTCGACCGCCAGGTACAAGGACGCGGCGTTCGCCGCCGGCGCCAGCACGCGCAGCCAGATCGTATAGTTGCCGTCGCGGGGCACGGCCACGCTGTACGACAATTGCGCCGCCGCGCCTGGCGGCTCGGCGCGCACCAGGTCGGCCGGCGTACTCAGGTAAGCGCCGCCGGACACCACGTTGCTGCCCTGGCTTTCCAGCATCCACGGTGCGCCAGGCGCCGTACTTTCTGCCTCAAACATGGCCTCGACGGGGAAAGGCGTGGCATGCAGGGCCGGACTGGCTGCCAGCAAGGCAAAAGAGATAAAACCGCGTTGCAGTGGGGACATGAGGAAAACTCCAGTGTGTTGTATTTTAAACAGCAAGAACAATACACCACCTGACGATATTTAATTTCATTTTTATAACAAAAATACCTGAGCCGGCCGGCGACGGGCAAAAAAAACCGCCCGGATCATCATGACACCGGGCGATTTTCATGGGGCTTTGTAACATCAAGCCTGCGGGCGATCCGCCTTCTTCTCTCTTGCGACGATATACAGCAGCACGATGATGACGGCATACGGCAGCAGGGACAGCGCATCCGAGTGCAGGCCCGCGTAGAACGGGTTGCCGTGCTCGGCCCAGTCGGCCATCATCTGGTCGAAATGCGTGAGCACGCCGGCCGTGATCGCGATGATGATGCCGGCCAGCGCGCCGCCGGCGATGTAGCCGGAGGCCAGCAGCACGCCCGAGCTGCGGTCGCCCGCCAGCTGGCGCTCTTCCTCGTTCAGCTTTGCGTTGTGTTCCAGCTTGTTGTTGCGGCGGTCCGCCAGCCAGCGCACCAGGCCGCCGACGAAGATCGGCAAGGTCGACGACAGCGGCAGGTACACGCCCACGGAAAACGCCAGCGACGGGATGCCGGCCATTTCCAGCACCACGGCGATCATCACGCCGAACAGCACCAGGGTCCACGGCAGCTGCTGGTCGAGGATGCCCTTGATGATGTAGGACATCAGCACGGCCTTCGGCGCATCGTATTTTTTCACTTCCGAACCGTCCGGACGCTTGCTGTAATGGCCATTGATGCCTGGGTCGACCAGGTAGGCCAGCTGGCCGTCTTCCTTCACAAAATACTTGCCGGCCGGGCCGCCCACGGTATCTGTCTTTTGCCAGACTTTATACGTATTATGGTCGGTATCGGCTTGCGGGCCATGCAGCTCGCCCGTCACCGTCAGCTTCGACGCGTCGACCGTCAGGCCGGGCGCCACTTGGGCGGCCGGCACGTAGACGGTGCTCGCTTCATTCAGTTTCAGCAGAATCGGGCCGAGGATCAGGGCCGACGACAGCGCGCCCGCCAAAATCGCGTACTGCTGCAGGCGCGGCGTGGCGCCCACCAGGTAGCCGGTTTTCAAGTCCTGCGACGTGGTGCCCGCATTGCTGGCGGCGATACACACGATGGCGCCCACCGACAGGGCCGTCACATAGTAACGCCCGCCCGTCCAGCCCATGATCAGGAAGATCAGGCAGGTAAACAGCAAGGTGGCCACGGCCATGCCGGAGATCGGGTTCGACGACGAGCCGATTTCGCCCGTCAGGCGCGACGACACGGTGGCGAACAGGAAGCCGAAGACGAGGATCAGCAGCGCACCGAGGAAATTCATGTGCAGCGGCGTGGCGAAGGTGATCACGGCGATGATGGACAGGCAGCCAATGACGACCCATTTCAGGGGGATATCCTGGTCCGTGCGCAAGGTGGAATTGCTCTTGACGCCCTTGCCGATGCCTTTCAGGCCGGCCGACAGGCTGCGCCAGATCATGGGCATGGCGCGCACGAGGGAAATCAGGCCGCCGGCGGCCACGGCGCCCGCGCCGATGTACAGCACGTAGGCGCTGCGCACGTCGTCCGCGCCCATTTCGCTGATCAACTTGGTACCAGGAGACAGCACGGTGGTCAGGCTGTCGCCGAAGAACTTGATCATCGGGATCAAAAGCAGGTACGACAGCACGCCGCCAGCCGCCATGGTGGCGGCGATGCGCGGGCCGATGATGTAGCCCACGCCCAGCAACTCAGGCGAAATCTCGGCGCCGATGGAGCCGCCCTTGAGCGGTGCGGCAAATTCCACGCCCGGCGTGTCTTTCCAGCCCTTGAACGAGATATTGAATACCTTGTACAGCAAGCCGACGGCAAAACCGCCGAAGATGATCTTCGCGCGGCGCTTGGCGTCCAGCGCGGCAGCCGAATCCTTCTCGATGCTTTCACCAGCGGCGATGCGCGACTCTTCCGTGGCGGCCGCCTTGAGCACTTCGGCACACGCCGTGCCTTCGGGGAATTTGAGTTCCTTGTGCTGGTCGACGATCATGGTGCGGCGCATCGGGATCATCATCAGGATGCCCAGCAGGCCGCCGAGGATACCGACCAGCATGACCCGCGAGATTTCCAGGTCGAAGCCGAGGATCAAAATGGCGGGCATGGTCACGCCCAGGCCGAAGGCCAGCGATTCGCCGGCCGAACCGGCCGTTTGCGTGATGCTGTTTTCCAGGATCGACGAATCCTTGCCGCCCACCTTCTTGGCCAGGCCGAACAGGGTGATGGCGATCACGGCGACGGGAATCGAGGCGCTGACGGTCAGCCCCACTTTCAGCACCAGGTACAGCGAGGAGGCGCCAAAGACCATCCCCAGGATGACGCCCATGAATAGCGCGCGGAAGGTCATCTCGGGCAGCTTCGCATCGGCCGGAATGTACGGCTTCACGACGCTCGGTGTTGCATCTTTTGCCATGGATATTTCCTTAATTTTTAAAAATAAACAGCCCGGATTGACGCCCGGGCTATTTTCTTGAAGCCGAGACTATCGCACAGCCGCGTTTCGATGAAAAGGTTTTTTGCTCCCGGTCCCGGCGGCCGGCCCTGCCGCCCCGCCCGCGCCGGAACGGCTGGCGCATTGGTCTATAATCGCTGCCACCGTGCCTTGCACGCTCACGTGAGACTGCCTTGACTGCCAAACGAACCGGATTCCCCTGGCCTTCCCGCCACGCCACCGTGCGCGCTATCATCATCGCCGGCTGCGCCGCGCTGGCAGCTGCCGTGCTGCTGGCCGCCTACCTGTTCCTGTACGTGCGCCCCCGCCTGCCCGAACTGGGCGTCATCACCGACTACCAGCCGAAGATACCGCTGCGCGTGTACACGGCCGACAATGTGCTGATCGGCGAATTCGGCGAAGAGCACCGCGACTTCGTGCCGATTGCGCAAGTGCCGGAAATGATGAAGAAGGCCTTGCTGGCCATCGAGGATGGCCGCTTCTACGAGCACCACGGCATCGACTTCGTGCGCGCCGGCGGCGCCGTGCTGTCGAACCTGCGCCATGGCTTCGGCCACGGCGGCGGCTCCACCATCACCATGCAGGTGGCGCGCAATTTCTTCCTGACGCGCGAAAAAGTCGCCTCGCGCAAGCTCAATGAAATCATGCTGGCCCTGAAAATCGAGGCGGCCCTGTCGAAAGACCAGATTCTCGAGCTGTACATGAATCAGATGTACCTGGGCCAGCGCTCGTTCGGCTTCGGCAGCGCGGCGCAGACCTACTTCGGCAAGCCCTTGTCCGAACTGTCGATCGCGGAAATGGCCATGCTGGCGGGCCTGCCGCAAAACCCGTCGCGCCACAACCCGATCAGCAATCCGAAAAAGGCGCACGCGCGCCAGCGGCTGGTCTTGAAACGCATGCGCGAACTCGATTACATCAGCGAAGGCCAGTACCAGCAGGCGCTGGCCCAGCCGCTGCATATCAATAGCCGCGGCAAGCAGGGTTTCGATACGCACGCCGAATACGTGGCCGAACTGGCGCGCCAGGCCGTCTACGCGCAGTTCAAGGAAGACAGCTACACCAAGGGCATCAGCGTCTACACGACGATCCTGAAAGCCGACCAGGATGCGGCCTATGCCTCGACGCGACGCAACGTCATCGCCTACGACCAGCGCCACGGCTACCGCGGTCCGGAAACCTTCATCGACATGCCAGCCGACCCGGAGCAGCGCGACGACGCCATCGATGCGGCGCTGCAAAAACGCCCGGACAGCGACGGCCTGATCGCCGCCGTCGTCACGGACGTGGCCAGCGGCAAGGTGGTGGCCGACACGGGCGACGGCGACGCCAAGGCCATCACGGGCGAAGGCTTGCGCTTTGCCGCCCCTGCCTTGTCCGCCAAAGCGAGCGCCGGCATCAAGCTGCGCCCGGGCGCCGTGATCCGCATCACCAGGGATGGCAAGGACAACTGGACCATCACGCAAGTGCCGCTGGTGGCCGCCGCGTTTGTGTCGCTCGACGCGGACACGGGCGCCTACCACGCCATGGTGGGCGGCTTCGATTACAACCTGCAGAAGTTCAACCACGTCACGCAGGCATGGCGCCAGCCCGGTTCGGCCATGAAGCCGTTCGTGTATTCGGCGGCGCTGGAAAAAGGCTTTTCGCCGGCCACCCTGATCAACGACGTGCCTTTGGAAATGCAGGCGGGCGGCAAGGTGTGGGCGCCGCAGAATGACGATTTCAAGTTCGACGGCCCCATCACCATGCGCTATGCGCTGGCGCAATCGAAGAACGTGGCCTCGGTGCGCATCCTGCGCGCGCTGGGCGTGTCGTACACGCACGACTTCCTGGAAAAATTCGGCTTCGACCCGGCACGCCAGCCGAACAATCTGACCATGGCGCTGGGCACGGGTTCCGTCACGCCCGTGCAGATGGCGGGCGCCTACGCCTTGTTTGCCAATGGCGGCCACCAGGTGGAACCCTACCTGATCGACCGCATCGTCGACGCCAAGGGCACCATCCTGATGCAGACCAAGCCGCCCGCGCCGAACGACGACAAGACCCTGGCGCTGGACCCGCGCAACGCCTTCGTGATGGACAGCATGCTGCGCGAAGTGGCGCGCACGGGCACGGGCGCGGCGGCGACGAAAAAACTGGGGCGGACTGACATCGCCGGCAAGACGGGTACCACCAGCGACGCCGTCGATGGCTGGTTCGCCGGCTACAGCGGCGGCATCGTGGCCGTGGCGTGGATGGGCTACGACGAGCCCAAGTCCCTGGGTGGACGCGAATTCGGCGCGACCCTGGCCATGCCGATCTGGATCGACTACATGCGCACGGCCCTGTCGACGCGCCCGCAAATCACGCGCGCCGTGCCGGCTGGCCTGAGCCAGGTCGACGGCGAGTGGCTATATGACGAATTCATCGACATGAACGGGATCAGGACCCTGGATATGGACGTGGAGACGCCGACGGATCCGGCGGCCGTGCCTGAGACGCTGCCGGTGGAAACCACGAACTGATCAGTAGGTCGGGTTAGCCGGAACGGCGTAACCCGACAAGCGCCGCCGTCGACGCCTGTCGGATTACGCTGCGCTAATCCGACCTGCTTCCGGCGCCTTGACCATGCTCAGATACCCGCGCGCCGTACCGACGACACTGTCGGCGAAATCGTCGACATTGACCTTCGCGGCGCGGTACTTCCAGCGTTTCACGTACCAGTCCTGGAACAGGGCCAGGCAGTGCGCGGCCAGCAAGGTGGGATCTCCCTGCGGTTTCGGTTCGATTTCGGCAATCGTGGCGGCGATCAGGGTCTGCACATACAGTTCCGAATTTTTCGCCATGCTGCGCTGCTCGACCTGCAGCACGCGCGAATCCATGAAGACAAAATAAAACCACGGCTGCAGCACTTCGGACAGGTAGATCGACGAGCGTATCATCGCTTCGAGGCGGTCCAGCGGCGACTTCACGTCGGCAAACAGCAGCGGCAAGGCTTGCGTGGCGTGGCGCACCACGTCCTCGATCATTTCGGCCAGTTGATCCTTGCTGGTGATGTAACCATACAGGCCGCCCATCGACAGCCCCGTCTCGCGGCACAGGTCGCGCAAGCTCATGGCGCGGAAGCCCACGTCATTGGCCAGGCGGAAAGTGGCGACGAAGATGCGTTCAAGATTTTCCAGCGCCGGTTTGCGGCGCTTGACGCCGATACGTTCCGCGTGGCGGTCAAGAATATATTCCCAGATGTTTTCGCCATTTAAAGGCGTCATCTGCTGAAACTGTTCAAAATTAAAATGGGTCGACAAGTGCATTCCCAAATAACGGTGTAAGAGCGATATCCATGCAATGCCTGGGCACGGCACTGCAAGATGGCGGGACGGCTGATGCGGGCCGATTATAGCTCAGGAAAACAACTATTTTACTTTTCAACTATGCAATGGGCGCATAAGCCACGCCAAATACCCACAGTTATTGCGCTGCATCATGCAATTCAAATGCAATTTACATCCAGCGGTGCTACATTCAAAAAACCGAGCGCTCGCTATATTTAATGCATCGATAGAATGCGAAGGCGCGCACGGCACATCGCTACAGCATCGACATTTCCATACTATTCAAATAACGGAGACAAAATGAAGACTCGCTTTTGGCAACTGCTATCCACCCTGCTCCTCGCCCTCGCCATCCTGCCCGGCAGCGCCAGCGCCGCCGGCTACACGCAAACGAAGTACCCGATCGTGCTCGTGCACGGCCTGTTCGGCTTCGACAAGCTCGGCCCCGTCGAGTATTTTTATGGCGTCCCCGACGCCCTGCGCAGCGGCGGCGCGCAAGTGTATGTGACCACCGTGTCGGCCGCCAACAGCACGGAAGTGCGCGGCGAGCAGCTGCTGTCGCAGGTGCGGCAAATCCTCGCCGCCACCGGCGCGGCCAAGGTCAATTTGATCGGCCACAGCCACGGCGGCCCCACGGCCCGCTATGTCGCTTCCGTGCGCCCCGACCTGGTGGCGTCCGTCACCAGCGTGGCCGGCGTCAACAAGGGTTCCAAGGTGGCCGACATCCTCAGCGGCGCCATCCCCAACACCAGCAACGCGCTGGGCAATGCGCTCGCCTCGCTGATCGGCATTTTGTCGGGCAACAAGGGCTTGCCGCAAAACGCGGGCGCCTCGCTGGCGTCGCTGTCCACCGCCGGCTCGCTCGCCTTCAACAGCCGCCATCCGCAAGGCGTACCCGCCTCCGCCTGCGGCGAAGGCGCCTACCAGGTGCAAGGCGTGCACTATTTTTCGTGGAGCGGCGCGCAGCCGTACACGAACGTGCTCGACGTGGGCGACCCGCTGCTGGCCGCCATCAGCCTGGCCTTCGGCGGTGCCAAGAACGATGGCCTGGTCAGTAGCTGTTCCAGCCACCTGGGCAAGGTGATCCGCGACGACTACGCCATGAACCACCTCGATGAAGTCAACCAGTTCGTCGGCATCGTCAACCTGTTCGAAACGAACCCCGTCACGGTCTTCCGCCAGCAGGCCAACCGCCTGCAAGGCCTGGGACTGTAAGGAGAAGCGCATGCACGCGAAATGGATCATCGGCGGCAGCCTGGCGGCCCTGGCCCTGTACCTGGCGCTGCGCCCGGGCGAAGCGCCCGCCCCGCCGCCGGAAAAGGCGGAACCGGACCTGTTCGCGTTCGTGCGCTCGATGGAAGGCACGCGGCCCGACGGCAACGTGACGGTAGCCGCCGGCGACAAGCTGGTGGTCGACGCGGAACTGGCGCACCTGTTCGACTACTACCTGGCGGGCCTCGGCGAAAAGCCGCTGGCCGCTATCCGCAGCCAGATCGAGGCGGAACTGGAGCGGCGCCTGGCGCCCGTCCCCGCCCGCGAAGCCAAGCGCCTGCTGGGCGCGTATCTGGCCTACAAGCAGGCGCTGGCCGGGGCCGAGCAGGCCTTGCCGGCGCAAGCCGATGCGGCCCTGGCGGCGAGCGCGCGCCTGCAAGCCATGCGCGCCTTGCGCGGCAATTACTTTACGCCCGAGGAAAGCGCGGGCCTGTTCGGCGCCAGCGACGCGTATGACGACGACGCCGTGGCGCGCATGGCCATCCTCGGCGACACCACGCTCGATGAGGCGCAGCGCCAGGCGCAACTGATGGCGCTGGACCAAAAGATGACGCCCGCCCAGCGCGCCGCGCGCGATGCGCCGCTGCGGGTGGCGCAGCTGGACGCCTCCGTCAAGAGCTTGCGGGCACAGGGCGGCGGCGACAACGAAGTCTACCGCCTGCGCGCCAGCACCTTCACGCCGGCGGCGGCGGCGCGCCTGGCGGAACTGGACCGCGAGGAATCGCAGTGGCAGCAGCGCATCATCGCTTATCAAGCACAAAGGGCAAGCCTGCCCGGCGGCGCGCAGGATGCGGCAGCCCTGCAGCAGCTGCGCGACGCCAGTTTCACGCCGGACGAGCAGCGCCGGCTGGGCGCCTACGAATAAGGCTCAAGCCAGCTGCGCCAGCAAAGCCGCCGCCGCCATTACGTCCGCCGTGCCGCGCCCCTGCCGGTAGCCGGCATGGACGGGGGCCAGCACGGCATGCGCGGCCGCGCCGCGGCCTTGCGCCTGCAGCACGGCCGCCAGGCTGGTGGCGCAGCGCAGTTCCCAGCCCGGCGCCTGCTGTTCTCTGGCCAGCCGCAGCGCTTCTTCCAGTTGTACCCGCACCGCGTCCAGCCCGGTGGCATCCTCTTGCGCCAGCGCGCGCCAACGGTGGTGCGCGTCGCGGCGCAGCACTTCCGGCGCGCTCCATGGCGCCTGGCCCATGCGTGCGCGCCGCAGCGCCTGGCTATCGGCGGCAGCGTCGTGCAGGGTGGCCATCAAGTCGACCTGTATCGGCCAGCTGCGCACCGCAGGCCAGGGAAACTGTGTCAGCGCCTCGTCCGCATCAAGCAGGCGCTGGTAAGCGGCGCCCCAGGCGCTCCAGTACAGCAAGCCATAGCGGGCCGCATGCTCGCACAGCAGGCAAGTCCACGCATGCGCCAGTTCCCGCTGCCCGCACCACAAGGCGACGGGAATGGCATTGATGGCCAGCGCCACGCACAGCGTGACGCCATTATGCTCGAAGCCCACCGCCACCGCCTCGCGCATCAGGGCCAGGGCATCGTCGGGGCGGCCCTGCATCCACAGGCAGCGCGCCAGCGTGCCGCGCAGGCAAACCTGGTGGTCGGCCAGCAAGACATTGTTGACGCCAAGCTGGCATGCGCCCTCGGGATGCGCGAGCACCATGTGCGCCAGCGCCGCCGCCTGCGCGTAGCGCCCCTGCACGTACTCGCCGACCGAACGCATGCGCGTTAGCACCAGCCGCATCGGCGTATCGTCGCGCGCGTCGCACAGGACGGCAAGCTCGGTGACATAACTGTCGGCGCGCTGGAAATCGGCCAGCTTCAGGCAGCAGATCCACATGCCGCAAATCGCCTCGAAGCGCCGGCTGCCATCGTCCGTGCGCATGGCCAGCGCATAGCCGTGCTGGAACGAACGCAGCATGGTGCCGGTGATGCCCTGCGTATGCAGCAGCAGATGCGCCTGCGAGGCATGCAGCCGCATCTCGCTGTCCGGGTCGTCCAGCGCATGCGCGGCCATGCACTCAAGCGCCCGCTCGACGCGCACGCGGTACTCGTCCATCAGCGACAGCTGATAAAACAGGGTTTGCGCGGCCAGGGTCAGAGCCACGCCCAGCGCCACGTCGCCCTCCTCGCCAAAGGCCCAGTCGATGGCGGCCCGCAGGTCGTCGACATGGCGGCCATAGCGCGCGCTCCATTGGGCCGGCGGCATGCTCCCCCAGTCGGCCGCGATGCGTTGGGCCAGGCCCAGGCAATGGCGCGCATGGCGCAGCAGCACGGCGCCCGCGTCCCCGCCCGCCGACAGCTGCGCACCGGCATAGGCGCGCGTGGTGTCGAGCAGCCGGTAATACACGTGCTGGCCGCAAAACTCGATGCTGACGAGGGATTTGGCCGCCAGGTCGGCCACGGTGTCGAACACATCGCATCCGGCCACGGCGCTGGCCGACTCGAGGCGGAAGCGGCTCCTGAACACGCTCAGCGCCTGCAGTACTTGGCGCTCTTGCGCGTCGAGCAGACCATAGCTCCAGTCCAGGGTGGCGCGCAGGGTCTGGTGGCGCAAGGGCATGTTGCGCGCGCCCCGCGTGAGCAGGCGAAAGCGGTCGTCGAGCTGGCGGCGCAATTCGTGCAAGCCGAAATGGCCGATGCGCCCGGCCGCCAATTCCAGCGCCAGCGGGATGCCATCGAGCCGCCGGCAGATATCGACGACGACGGGCACGTCGGCGTCGGCCAGCACGAAAGCATCGTCGACGGCCGCGCAGCGTTCGCAAAACAGCTGCACCGCAGAGAAATGGCGGGCTGCCGCCGCATCGGGCACGGCATCGGCGGGCGGCAATTCCAGCGTGGGCAGGCGCTGCAACTGCTCGCTGGTGAGGCGCAGCGGCTCGCGGCTGGTGGCCAGCACGTGCAGCAGCGGCGCGCCCTTGAGCAAGGCGTCGGCCAGCGTGGCGGCCGCGCCGATCACGTGCTCGCAGTTATCGAGCACGATCAGCATGTGGCGCGGGCGCAGGTAGGCCAGCAAGACCGGCATGGCGTCGTCGGCCGCCACGGCCACGCCCAGCGCCGTGGCCAGCGCCAGCGGCACCAGGCGGGCCTCGTCCAGCGGCGACAGGTCGACGAAACACACGCCATCCGCATAGCGGCGCAGCACGCGCGTGGCCAGGCCGACGGCCAGGGTGGTCTTGCCGATACCGCCCGGGCCGGCAATGCACAGCAGGCGCAATTGCAGCAGCTGGTTGGCCATCGTTTGCAGCACCTCGGCGCGGCCCAGCATGCGCGTCAGCATGACGGGCAGGTTGTGTCGTGGCTCGGCGCCCGCCGCACCGGGCGCTGGCCGGCCCGTGTGCGCCAGCGGCGCCAGGAAGCCGTAGCCGCGCCCGGGAATGGTGGTGATGTAGCGCTGGCCATCGCGGCCGTCGCCAAGCGCCTTGCGCAGCGCCGCCAGGTGCACGCGCAAGGTCGCGTCGTCGACCACGGCGTTGGGCCAGACGATAGCCACCAGATCGTGCTTGTCGACGATGTCGCCGGCGCGCTCCAGCAGGGCCAGCAGCAAGTCCATGGCCCTGCTGCCCAGGCGCAGCGCGCGTTCGCCCTCGAACAGCACGCGCTCCAGCGGCAAAAGGCGAAACGGGCCGAAGACATAGGCCGGGGCAGGACTGTTTATCATTCTTGCGTGGGGGAGTAGGTGTTAAAGCACGCGGCTTGCAGTGGCCATATTCTACTGAGCATCCGCGCCATGCCGCATGGCGCCATGTTTCGGCACTGTTACAGGGCCGGCCGGCGCGCCCGCGGCCAGCAGCGCGGCCACGTCGGCCGCGGGCGCCGGGCGGTGCAGATAAAAGCCCTGTACCTGGGGGCAGCCCAGCCGCCGCAGCTGCGCCAGCTGTTCACCGTTTTCCACGCCCTCGGCCAGCGCCTGCAAGCCCAAGCCCCGCGCCAGGGCAAGGGTCGAGGCGACGATGACGGCGTCGCGGCCGCCGCTGGCCACGTCGTGGATGAAGCAGCGGTCGATCTTGATGGTATGAATCGGCAGCATCCTGACATGGCTCAGCCCCGAATGGCCGGTGCCGTAATCGTCGAGCGAAATGGCCAGGCCCAGCGCGCGCAGCCGGCGCAATACCTGCGTCGCCTGCGCCATGTCGTCGATGCAGCAGCTTTCCGTCACTTCCAGCTCCAGCAGGCCGGCAGGTATGGCGTGGCGCCGCAAGCAGCCCAGCACAAAATCGGGTAACTGCGCCGACAAATGCGGCTGGCACAGCTGGCGCGCCGAGACGTTCACGGCGACCGGCACCACGGGCAGGCCCGCCGCGCGCCAATGCGCCAGCTGGCGACAGGCCGCGTCGATGCCCCAGTTGCCCAGCGCGGCAATGGCGTTCGTCCGCTCGGCCAGGCCGATGAATTCGTTCGGATAGACGAGGCCGTGGTGCGGGTGGTTCCAGCGCAGCAGCGCCTCCAGGCCGACCAGGCGCAACTGCGCCGTATCGAACTTGCCCTGGTAGTGAAAGCAGAATTCGCCGTCGACGATGGCCCTGTCCAGGCGCCCCTGCAACTCCCGGCTGCGCGCCGGCGCCCGGCACAGCCGCGCCAGCGCGCCGTGCCAGAACCTTGCCAGGCGCGCCACTAGGCCAGCAGACGCGGTACGGCCGGCGCAGTGCGGCCCGCCAGAACCGCCGGCCCCTGGCGCAGGCGAAACACGCTGACCACCTGCAGCAGCCTGGCCGCCTCGCCTTCCAGCGATTGCGAAGCGGCCGCCGCCTCTTCCACCAGGGCCGCGTTCTGCTGCGTCACTTCGTCCATCTGCACGACCGCCTGGCTGACCTGGCCGATGCCCGTACTTTGCTCGGCGCTGGCCGCCGTGATGTCGGCCACCATCTGGCTCACGCGTCCCACGGCCGCCACCACGTCCCGCATCGTGGCGCCGGCCTGTGCAACCAGCGCCGCGCCTGCGTCCACCTGCTGCGTGGAGGTGGCGATCAGGGCGCGGATATCGCGCGCCGCCGCCGCGCTGCGCTGCGCCAGATTGCGCACTTCCGTTGCCACGACGGCAAAGCCGCGCCCCTGCTCGCCCGCGCGCGCCGCTTCCACGGCCGCATTCAGGGCCAGTATATTCGTCTGGAAGGCCAGCATGTCGATCACGCCGATGATGTCGGCCATCTGCGCCGACGAGGCGCTGATGGCGTCCATCGTATGGATCACCTGGCCCACGGCTTGCCCGCCGGCGCCGGCGATGTTCGCCGCCTCGACGGCCAGCACGCTGGCATGGCGGGCATTGTCCGCGTTCTGCTGCACGGTGGAGTTCAGTTCCTCCATGGCCGACGCAGTCTGTTCGAGCGAGCTGGCCTGCTCCTCGGTGCGCGAGGACAGGTCGATATTGCCGGCCGCGATTTGCGACGAGGCCGTGGCGATGGTGTCAGTGCCGCTGCGCACCTGCTGCACGATGTCGAGCAGGTTGCCGTTCATGATGCTCAGCGCGTCGAGCAGCTTGCCCGTTTCATCGCCGCCGTGGCGGCCGAAGGTCGACGTCAGGTCGCCGGCAGCCACGGTCTGCGCCACTGCCAGGGCATGGCGCAGCGGATGGACGATGCTGCGCGTGACCAGCCAGGCGGTAAGGAGCGAAAAGAGCACGGCCAGCGCGCTCAGCGCCAGCATCATGTTGCGCGCCGTGGCGTGTTCCGCGCGCACCTGGGCGCCCGCCTCCTCCATCAGCCCATGCTGGTGCGCGATCAGGCTTTCCAGCGCCGCCATGTAGCGCAGCTGGTCGCCCCGCACCGTGCCGAGCAGCAAGCTGGTCGCTTCATCGCGCGCGCCCTCTTCCAGCAAGGCCAGTACCTTGTCGCGCCCGCCGTTGAACGCGGCGCGCGCCTGCGTCACGGCCGCCATCAACTGGCGGCCCTGCAGCGACGTTACCACCTGTTCCAGCTGCGCCAGCCCCTTTTCCGTTTCGCCGCCTGCCCTGGCGATCGTGGCGCGTTCCTGCGCCAGCTGCTGCGGCTCCGTCATCAGCAGCAGGTTGCGCGAGGAGCGCGCGATGATGTTGACATTCTTGATGATGTCGTTGGCCAGCACGGTTTTCGGATATTTGTCATTGATCACGTCGCGCATGCGCAGCTCCAGGCTGGACAGGCGCAGCATGCCCAGCACGGCGGTCGCCAGCAGCAGCAAGGTCAACAATGCAAAGGCGCAGCGCAGGCGCGTGCCGATTTTCATATTTGCCATCTTTATTCGCATCCTTCAGTGTGGTGCATCGGTCATCACGCCGGGCTCGCATGCAAGGCTGACGGCAATGGCTGCCGCCTGCCATGAATGGCTGGACGCAGCAGGCGGAAGGGTCAGCCGGGATGTGGCCGAGGCGGGAACAAGGGCGGTACGGCAGGCAGTGTGAGTTATCTCACAGGCAATGTCGCGTTAAGTTTTGAAAAGATTTGCTTAGATGGCAAAACAGCTATTTTTATAACGCTGTTTTTTTAGTAAGTAGTAACCGCAGTTCGAACCGCAGTGCGACCCTGTGCGCGCATGTGAAAACGGCCGCGCAAGGCGGCCGTCCGGTAGCGCATGCTGGCGCCGTCAATCGATCAGAACACTTCCCACTCGTCGTCGCGCGGCGCGCTCTGGCGCTGGGACGGCACGGCGTGCAAGGCCGGGCGGCCCGCAGCGGGACGCGGCGCAGGCCGCGATGCCGGACGCTTCAGCGCCGCGCTGGCCGCCACGGCGCGCGGCGCGGCCGGCTTTGCGTTCGCGTTTGCCCGCGCGGCAGGCGCCTGGGCGCCATCGAGCTTGAAGACGCTGACCACCTGGGCCAGCTGGCCCGATTGCTCCTGCAGCGATTCGGCCGCGGCGGCCGCCTCTTCCACCAGGGCCGCGTTTTGCTGCGTCACCTGGTCCATCTGGCCGATGGCCTGGTTGATCTGGTCGATGCCCGAGCTTTGTTCCTGCGTGGCCAGGCTGATTTCCGCCATGATGTCCGTCACGCGCTGCACGCTGGAGACGATTTCGGCCATCGTGCTGCCCGCCTCGGCCACCAGCTTGCTGCCCGCATCCACTGCCACGACGGAGTCGCCGATCAGGGTCTTGATTTCCTTCGCTGCGGCGGCCGAGCGTTGCGCCAGATTGCGCACTTCCGTGGCCACGACGGCAAAGCCGCGTCCCTGCTCGCCCGCGCGCGCCGCTTCCACGGCCGCATTCAGGGCCAGGATATTCGTCTGGAAGGCGATGCCGTCGATGACGGAAATGATGTCGACGATCTTGCGCGACGAGTCGTTGATGGCGTCCATGGTCTCGACCACCTTGCCCACCACGGCGCCGCCCTTGACCGCCACGCCCGAGGCGCTCAGCGCCAGCTGGTTGGCCTGCTGGGCGTTGTCGGCATTCTGCCGCACGGTCGACGTCAGCTCTTCCATCGACGACGCCGTCTCTTCCAGCGAACTGGCTTGCTCTTCCGTGCGCGAGGACAGGTCCAGGTTGCCGCTGGCAATTTCCGACGACGCCGTGGCGATGGTCTCCGTGCCGCTGCGCACCTGGCCGACGATGCTGACCAGGCTGGAATTCATGTCCTTGAGCGCCTGCAGCAGCTGACCCGTTTCTTCCGTCGTGTGTACCTCGATGTGGCTCGTCAGGTCGCCCGAAGCCACCGTTTGCGCCACTTTCACGGCCGAATTGATCGGCTGCGTGATGGCGCGCGTGATATAGGCGGCGCAGCCGATGCCCAGCGCGGAGGCCAGCAAGCCAAGGATGACCATCAGGCTTTCCGAGCGGATCACGGCCGCGCTGCCATCCTTGACGCTGGCGTCGGCCACGCCGTTATTGAGCTTGATGATCTCGTTGAGCGTGCCTTCGGCCTTGCCGAACAGGCTGCGCGAGTCCTGGTACTGCTTGTAGAACGCCGCGAACAACTCTTTCTGCCGCGGCTCGTCGCGGTTGTCGGCCAGCTGGCGCAAGATGGCGCGCACCTTGTCGTCGTCCGCCTTCCATGCCGTCCACTCGCCCTGGAAGCGCTTCCACAGCACGGCTTCCTCGGCGGTTTGCGGCAGCGGTTCGTACAGCTTGCGGCCCGCCTCGATATTGTTCCAGGCCTTGGTGCGCAGCTGCAGCGCTTCCGCGAACTTGTCCTGTGCCTGGTAATTGTTTTCATACATGGCGGCCGTCAGGGTGGCGGCGGCAACGGCCGTCTGGCCTTCGTTGATCATCATCAAGCCCTGGATCGACGGCAGGCGCACCACGCCGATTTCATTGACGGCGTTGCCCACGGTGGCGATGCCCGTGTAGCCGCTGATGCCCACCACCAGCAAGGCCACCATCATCACGGCGACAAGCGTCGCCAACTTCCATTTGATCAGTAAATTCTTAAACATGGCGAGGTCCTTTATAAAGTCACGAAGACTGCTGGCGAAGTTGGGGCTGGCATGTTCGAGTAAAACAGCTGACACTTGTATAAAGGTGGCGGGGATAGGGCGTACGCTTCGTTACAATTGGCGAGATTTTATAAGTGGAAGCATAGTGGAAAACAGGCGCGCTGGCTGTCAAATACTTGATACAAAACAATATTTATTTCTTTACTGTGGCGCGCATTGCACAGCGGTCAAAAAAATTGACATAGCGCCCCGCTTTGGTGCAAAAAAATCCCCATGCCTCACTATTGGCTACGCAGTTGATAGTCGTATAAGATGAGCAACAAGCAAACAACAGGCAGACCATGGCTTATCCTATCGAACACAAACTGGTGATCGGGGTTGCTTCCAGCGCCCTGTTCGACCTGGCCGAATCGCACCAGGTCTATCTCGACAACGGACCCGAGGAATACCGCAAGTACCAGGAAACGCATGTCGACACGGTCTTGCCGCGCGGCGTGGCCTTCCCCTTCATCCGCCGTTTCCTGAACATCAACAAGCACTATCCGCGCCAGTCGCCCGTGGAAGTGGTGCTGTTTTCGCGCAATTCGCCGGAAACGGGCTTGCGCGTCATGCATTCGATCGCCCACTATGGCCTGGACATTTCGCGCGCCGCCTTCATGACGGGCAAGTCGCCCTATCCCTACCTGCCCGCCTTCAACGCGTCGCTGTTCCTCAGCGCGAATGAAGACGACGTACGCAGCGCGCTGGCCTGCGACTACCCGGCCGGCCTGGTGCTGCCGTCGCGCACGGAAGACGACGAAAACGACGAGGAACTGCGCGTGGCCTTCGATTTCGACGGCGTGATCGCCGACGACGAAGCGGAAACCGTCTTCAAGCGCAACAATGACGTCGATGAATTCCACGCCCATGAAACCCTGAACGTGGGCACGCCGCACCGCCCCGGCCCGCTGGCCGGCCTGTTCCAGAAGCTGGCCACCATGCAGCGCCTGGAAGAAAGGGCCCAGCGGCGCGACCCCGGTTATAAAAAGATCCTGCGCATCGCCATCATCACGGCGCGCAACGCGCCTTCGCACGAGCGCGTCGTGACGACCCTGAAAAGCTGGGGCGTGGCGGCCGACGAGACGTTTTTCCTCGGCGGCATGGACAAATCGCGCGTGCTGGCCGTGTTCAAGCCGCATATCTTCTTCGATGACCAGCTGAGCCACCTCAAATCGGCGGGCGGCACGATACCCATGGTGCATGTTCCTTTCGGTGTCGCGAATATGCGCGCGGGCGATGGTCTATAATCCTGCCTGTCAGCGCCGTCACTGGCGGCGCGGCGCGCACCACAGCTGTCCCATTCAACTGCCTCTGCCACTAGTGTCATCGCCTGCATGTCCTTAGACTTAACAAAAGCCCTCCCCAAGCCCGGCAACCGCTATGCGCTGCCCGCCCTGTATGGTTCATCCGACGCCTATGCCCTGGCGCTGGCCGCTTTGGCCTTGAAAGCGCGGGGCCAGATGCTGGCCGTGGTGGTGGCGCAGGCCAGCGACGGCCAGCGCCTGCTCGATGAAATCCCTTGGTTTGGCGGCAAGGAACTGCGCTGCCACCTGCTGCCGGACTGGGAAACCCTGCCCTACGATGCGTTTTCGCCGCACCAGGACCTGGTCTCCGAGCGCCTGGCCACGCTGCATGAAATCCAGACGCGCCAGTGCGACGTGCTGATCGTGCCGGCCACCACGGCGCTCGTGCGCCTGGCGCCGCCGTCCTTCCTGGCCGCCTACACCTTCTTCTTCAAGAAGGGCGAAAAGCTCGACGAGGCGCGCCTGAAGTCGCAGCTGACCCTGGCCGGCTACAGCCATGTTTCGCAAGTGATGTCGCCCGGCGAATACTCGGTGCGCGGCGGCCTGCTCGACCTGTTCCCCATGGGGTCGGCCCTGCCCTACCGCCTGGACCTGTTCGGCGACACCATCGAGACCATCCGCACCTTCGACGCCGACACCCAGCGCTCGCTGTATCCCGTGCATGAAGTACGGCTGCTGCCGGGCCGTGAATTTCCCATGGACGAAGCGGCGCGCACCACCTTCCGCAACCGCTGGCGCGAACAGTTCGAGGGCGATCCATCGCGCTCGGTCGTCTACAAGGACATCAGCAGCGGCATCGCCTCGGCCGGCATCGAATATTATCTGCCCCTGTTCTTCGAGCAGACGGCCACCCTGTTCGACTACCTGCCGCCCGACGCCTCGCTGGCCCTGGTGGGCGAGATCGACTCTGCCATCGGCCGCTTCTGGAGCGATACCCAGTCGCGCTACCGTTTCCTGAAGGCGGACCGCGAACGTCCCATCCTGCCGCCCGAGTCGCTGTTCCTGTCCGACGAGCAGTTCTTCGGCCTGGCCAAGCCGTATGCGCGCCTGGCGATAAGCAAATCGAACGATGCGCTGGCGTCCGAACTGTCGGCGCCCGTGCCGAACATCGCCGTCAACCGCCGCGCCGACGATCCGCTGGCCAACCTGCGCAGCTATTTGCTGCAATCGGGGCGCCGCGTGATGATCTGCGCCGAATCGAACGGCCGCCGCGAAACCTTGCAGCAGTACTTCAGCGAATACGACCTGCATTTGACGCCGGTGGAAGGCAGCGATGGCTTTTTGCAATCCGACACCAAGCTGATGCTGGGCGTGGCGCCGCTGCATGCGGGCTTCGAGCTGTTTACGCCGGCAGGAAATCTATCCTTCATCACCGAGACGGAGCTGTATGCCGGTTCCGGCCGCCGGGTCGGCAGCAAGAAGCAGGAAGGCGTGACGCAGGTCGAGTCGATGGTGCGCGACCTGTCGGAGCTGAAAATCGGCGACCCCGTCGTGCACATCAACCATGGCATCGGGCGCTACATGGGCCTGACCAGCATGGACCTGGGCGAAGGCGAGACGGAATTTTTGCACCTGGAATACGCGAAGGACACGAAACTGTACGTGCCCGTGTCGCAGCTGCACGTCATTTCGCGCTATTCGGGCGCCTCGCCGGAAGACGCGCCGCTGCACTCGCTCGGTTCGGGCCAGTGGGAAAAAGCGAAAAAACGCGCCGCCGAACAGGTGCGCGACACGGCCGCCGAGCTGCTCAACCTGTATGCGCGCCGCGCGCTGCGCCAGGGCCACTCGTTCGAATTCTCGTCGCACGACTACCAGCGTTTCGCCGACAGCTTCGGCTTCGACGAAACGCCGGACCAGGCCGAGGCCATCCACAACGTCATCAAGGACATGACCTCGGGCAAACCGATGGACCGCCTCGTCTGTGGCGACGTCGGTTTCGGCAAGACGGAAGTGGCGCTGCGCGCAGCCTTCATCGCTGTCATGGGCGGCAAGCAGGTAGCCATCCTGGCGCCCACCACCCTGCTGGCCGAGCAGCATGCGCAAACCTTCGCCGACCGCTTCGCCGACTGGCCCGTGCGCATCGCGGAGCTGTCGCGCTTCCGCAGCGGCAAGGAGATCACGCAGGCGTTCAAGGGCATGGCCGACGGCACCATCGACATCGTCATCGGCACGCACAAGCTGCTGTCCGACGACGTGAAGTTTACCCGCCTGGGCCTCGTCATCATCGACGAGGAACACAGGTTCGGCGTGCGCCAGAAGGAAGCGCTGAAAGCCTTGCGCGCGGAAGTGGACGTGCTGACGCTGACGGCCACGCCGATCCCGCGTACCCTGGGCATGGCCCTGGAAGGCTTGCGCGACTTTTCCATCATCGCCACGGCGCCGCAAAAGCGTCTGGCCATCAAGACTTTTGTTCGCAGCGAAGGCGAAGCCATCATCCGCGAAGCGTGCCTGCGCGAACTCAAACGGGGCGGCCAGATCTACTTCCTGCACAACGAGGTGGAAACCATCCAAAACCGCCTGGCCATGCTGACGGAACTGCTGCCCGAGGCGCGCATCGCCGTGGCGCACGGCCAGATGCACGAGCGCGACCTGGAAAAGGTCATGCGCGACTTCGTTGCCCAGCGTTTCAATATTTTGCTGTGCACGACCATCATTGAAACGGGCATCGACGTACCGACGGCGAACACCATCATCATGCACCGCGCCGACAAGTTCGGCCTGGCGCAGCTGCACCAGCTGCGCGGCCGGGTGGGACGCTCGCATCACCAGGCTTACGCCTACCTGCTGGTGCATGACGTACAGGGTCTCACCAAGCTGGCGCAGCGCCGCCTGGACGCCATCCAGCAGATGGAAGAACTGGGCAGCGGCTTTTACCTGGCCATGCACGACCTGGAAATCCGCGGCGCCGGCGAGGTGCTGGGCGAGAGCCAGTCGGGCGAAATGACGGAAATCGGCTTCCAGCTGTATTCGGACATGCTCAACGAAGCCGTGCGCTCGCTGAAAGCGGGCAAGGAGCCGGACCTGGCCGCGCCGCTGGCGTCGACGACAGAGATCAACCTGCACGTGCCGGCCCTGCTGCCGGCGGACTTCTGCGGCGACGTGCACGAGCGCCTGTCGATCTACAAGCGCCTGGCCAACTGCGCCACGCAAGAGAAGATCGACGATATCCAGGAAGAGTTGATCGACCGCTTCGGCAAGCTGCCCGACGCCGTCAAGGCCCTGGTCGAGACGCACCGTTTGCGCATCGCGGCGAAAACCGTGGGCATCGTCAAGATCGATGTGCATGGCGAGGCGGCCACCCTGCAATTCATGGCCAAGCCGCCCATCGATCCGATGCGCATCATCGACCTGATCCAGAAAAACCGCCATATCAAGCTGCATGGCCAGGACAAGCTGAAAATCACGGCCGCCATGCCGGACCTGGCCGCGCGCGTGACGCAAATCAAGACCACCATCAAGCAATTGACGGTGTAGACCATTTCGACAATTAATGCAGGACTGCCCCATGACCAATACCAAGACCATCACCATGAATCTGATCCTGCAGGGCCTGGACGGCGATAGCGCCCGCCTCGAACGCATCGCCGCGCTGGCCGCGCCGACGTCCGTCACGCGCCTCGGTCCGAACGCCGTGCGCTGCGAGCAGATCGCCTACTCGCCCGCACTGCGCCCCACGATCGAAGTGGCGGCCCAGGCGGCGCAGCTGGACGCCACCTACATGATGGGACAGCGCGAGCTTAGTGAATTCAAGCTCGTGGCGATGGACATGGATTCGACCCTGATCACCATCGAGTGCATCGATGAAATCGCCGACATGCAGGGCTTGAAACCGCAAGTGGCGGCCATCACGGAAGCGGCCATGCGCGGCGAGCTCGATTTTGCCGCCAGCCTGAAACAGCGCGTGGCCCTGCTCGAAGGCCTCGATGCATCGGCCCTGCAGCGCGTCTACGACGAGCGTTTGAAACTGTCGCCGGGCGCGGAAGCCATGCTGGCGGCCGTGCAAAAGGCCGGCCTGAAAACTCTGCTGGTGTCGGGCGGCTTTACTTTCTTCACCGAGCGCCTGAAGGAGCGCCTGGGCCTCGACTACACGCATGCGAACGCACTGGAAATCGTCGACGGCAAACTGACGGGCAAAGTCCTGGGCGGCATCGTCGACGCCGAGGAAAAGCAGCGCACGGTGGAGCGCGTGTGCGCGGAACTGGGCATTTCCCCGTCCGAAGCCATCGTCATGGGCGACGGCGCCAACGACTTGAAGATGATGGGCATCGCCGGCCTGTCGGTTGCCTTCCGCGCCAAGCCCGTGGTGCGCTCGCAAGCCGACGTGGCGCTGAACTTCGTGGGACTCGATGGCTTGCTCAACGTCCTGAGCTGAATCGGCCCCAGGTTAGGGCTATCGGGCGGGCGGTGCGCGCGCGATGGCATAAGTTTGCTATATTGCAAACTTGTGATCATCCCGCCAGCCCATCGTGAAAGAGCACCGCATGCCGCCACCGCTGCCAGAAGAAATACAACGCCACCTCGATATATTCGTCGCTGCCGCGCAGAAAGCCTTCGGCGCCGACCTGGCCGCCGCCGTGCTGTTTGGCTCGGCCGCCGATGGCCAGTTGCGCGCCACCTCCGACGTCAACCTGCTGTTGCTGCTCAAGCGCTTTACGCCGCAGGCGGCCGATGCGCTGCGCGGGCCCTTGCGCCTGGCGCACGCCGCCATCGATTTGCAGGTGATGTTCCTGCTCGAAAGCGAATTGACGCAGGCCGCCGACGCCTTCGCCGTCAAGTTCGCCGACATCATCGCGCGCCACCAGGTGCTGCATGGCGTTGATCCTTTCGCCAGCCTGCACACGAGCCGCGACGCCGTGCTGCGCCGGCTGCGGCAAGTGCTGCTGAACCAGCAGGTGCGCATGCGCGAACGGTATATGCTATTGAGCCTGAATGAAGAACAGCTGGCCGGCGCCATCGCCGACGCGGCCGGTCCCCTGCGTTCGGCCGCGGCCTCGCTGGCGCAGCTGGAAGACAAACCGGCGCAGTCCGGCAAGCAGGCGCTCGAAGCGTTTGTCGACCAGCTGGGCGAACCGGCCCTGCACGCTGCCCTGCAAGCCATGTCGGCGGCGCGCGAAACGGCGCGCCTGGCGCCGGGGCAGGCCCTGCCCGCCTTTACGGGCTTGATGACGATTACCGGACGCCTGCGCGAACACGCGGAGCAGATGCGGTGAACGGCGTGAATCCGTTTGACTGGAGCGGGCCATCATTCCTGCTGGCCTACCTGATCTTCGGCGCGCTCGTGTACTACCTCGTGCGCGAGCTGCTGATCCGCCAGGAATTGCGCAATCCGCACGCCCAGCTGTCGCTGGCCGACGATCCCTACCGCATTGCTTTTTTGCGCGGCGGCGCGCTCGAAGCCGTAAAGATCGCCGCCATCGTGCTGGTCGACCGCGGCTTGCTGCGCGCCGATGGCCCGCTGCTGGAAACGGCCAGCGCCGACAGCCTGCGCTTCGCCAGCCACGACATCGAACGCGACGTGCTGCGCCTGTACCTGGGCCGCCAGGGCCACAGCAAGGAACTGGCCGTGCAGGCCGAGATGCTGCCGTCGTGCCGCGCCTACCAGGAGACCTTGACGCAGCAGGAATTGCTGGTCGGCCCGCAGCTGCTGCGCCGGCGCGAACGCATCACCTGGGCCGCGCACTGGCTGCTGCTGACGGTGGCCGCCGTCAAGGCCGTCATCGCCATCAGCCGCCAGCACTACAACCTGCTGTTCCTGGCGGTCCTGCTGGCGATTTTTCTCCTCATGCTGCGCGGCCTGCGCACCCAGGCGACCAGCTGGAGCGCGCAGCGGCTGCTGACCGACTTGCGCATGTTGTTCGGCCGCCTGAACATGCGCTCGGCGCGCCTGCAGGCGGGCAGCAGCAGCGCCGACATGGCCCTGCTGGCCGCCATCTTCGGCATCGGTGCCCTGCCCTTGTCCGTGTACGCGTATGTCGCCGAGCTGTATCCGGTGCCCCGGCAAAATGGCGGTGGCGACTCCTCGTCCAGCAGCACGGGCGACTCGGGCGACTCGTCATCGGGCGGCGGCGGTGACGGCGGCGGCAGCGGCTGTGGCGGATGCGGCGGTGGCGGCGGCTGTGGCAGTTAGCCAGGAGACCACGCGCGACCGCGTCGGCCTGGGCTGGCGCGGCGAACTGGCCGCCGGCATCCTGTCCAACTTGGCGCGGATCGACGTGCTGGAAGTGATCGCCGACGATTATTACGGCGCCTCGCGCGCCGGCATCGCCGCCTTGCGCAGCCTGGCGCGCCAGGTGCCGGTCAGCTTGCACGGCGTGGGCATGGGGCTGGCGTCGACGATTCCCGCCGACCCGCGCCGCCTGCATGCGATGGCGCGCCTGATGAAAGAAGTGCAGGCGGAGTCGTGGTCAGAGCACCTGAGTTTCGTGCGCGCCGGCGGCGTCGAGATCGGCCACCTAGCGGCGCCGCCGCGCACACCGCACAGCGCCGCCGGCGCGATCGCCAATATCGCGCTAGCCACGCGCATCGTCGGCAGCGCGCCGCTGATGGAAAACATCGCCACCCTGGTCCAGCCGCCAGCCAGCACCCTGGACGAAGCGGCATGGCTGGCGCAGATTATCCACGGCGCGCAAGTGCCGCTGCTGCTCGACCTGCACAACCTGTATGCGAATGCCGTCAATGCCGGCGAGTCGCCGCATGAACTATTGCTGCGCCTGCCGCTGGACAGGGTGGGCGCCGTGCACCTGAGCGGCGGCCACTGGATCGCTGCGCCGGGCGGCGGCCAGCGCCTGCTGGACGACCATCTGCACGACGTGCCGCCCGAAGTCTTTGCTTTATTGACGGTGCTGGCGCGCCATGCGCCGCAACCGTTGACGGTGATCGTCGAACGCGACGGAAATTATCCGTCGTTCGAGCATGTGCTGGGCCAGCTGGCATTGGCGCGCGCGGCCTTGCGCGCGGGACGCAGCGCATGAGTTCCCCCGCACTGGAAACCTTGCTGGCAAAGCTGTACACGGACGACGCCCTGCGTGCCGCCTTCCTGCTCGAGCCCCGCGCGCAAGCCTTGCTGCATGGCTTGTCGCCGCAGGAAGCGGAGGCGATGGCGGCGATGGACCGCATCGGCCTGCAAATGGCGGCAGCCAGCTATCGTTCCAAGCGCACCGCACACGGTACCCGGGCGGCACCGGCGCAACGCTGGTGGCGCCGGCTGCTGGCCATCTGGACCTGACGGCCTACAGCTGCCACAGGCGCAGCGGCAGCAAGCCCCACCACGCCAGTACCAGCAGCAGTTGCAGGGCCGCCAGCAAGGCCACCCAATCCCATTTCGCCCACGAGCCCGCCTCGGCCGCCGTGCCGCGGCTGCGCCAGCAGCGAGCCAGGCCGAACGCCGTCGCCAGCGGCAGCGCGCCCGTCACCAATACCAGCAGCACGCTGGCGATGGTGATGTCGCCCAGGCGCAGGTAGGACTGGAAATAGAAAAAGGGCAGCGGCAGGAGCAGCGCCAGCATGGCCAGCAAAGGAGCGAACAGATGGTCGCCCCGTCCCAGGCTGCGCAGCGCGGCGCGCCACACGCCCACCACCAGCACGTACAGCAAGCCGGCCGCACCGAGGGCCAGGCTGCCCCACAGCACCAGCATGCGCATCATCGACGCGCGCTCATAGCTGCGCAGGCCATCGCTGAGCACATGCTTGCCATCTTCCTGCATCAGCACGTGCGACGGCGTGCTGCGGTCGCTGGCGCGGAACAGCAGGCCGCCCACCGGCTCCAGTTCCTTCGGTTCGCCCTGGAACGGGATCAGGAACAGCGACTCGCCATCCCATTTCACACGCGTAAAACCGAAGACGGCGTCGACCCAGGCCATGCTGGCCATGGGGCTGGGCGACGGCACGTAGACGCCCTGCCAGTTTTCCACCGTGGGTGCGGGCGTGCCGCGCGGGGCCGGCGCGCGCAGCGGCAGTTCCAGGTCGCGCAGCAGCAGGCGGTTGAAGCGTTCATAGTCGGCCTGCTCGGCATCCGTATTGAAAGCCACGAAGAACGCGCTGTCCTGTTCCGGATAGATGCACAGCATGGCGCGGAAACCCACGGCCGTGCCAGGATGGCAGGCGCCCACCACGTTATGGCGGTCGCGCACGGCCAGCGCCAGGCCGTGTCCCGTTGCCAGGCCCGCCTGCGCCGCATCCGTGCCGGCCGGCTCGGACAAGGCGCCCATCAGCGCCAGGTCAATGAACTGCGCGCCCTGCAGCTTGCCATCGCCCATCAGGAACTGCGCCAGCTTGCCCATGTCGGCCGCCGTGGTGGTGAACTGCGCGGCCGGACGCAAATACTGGGGCACGGCCGGCTGCGCCACGCCATGCTCGAAGTGGCCCATGGCCAGGCGCGGGTCCGCGAGCGATCCCGCTTGGGTGCTCATTTGCGTACTCATTTGTGTAACGTAGGCAAACGTGCTGTCCGCCATGCCCAGCGGTTGCAGCAGCTGCGCATCGAGGTAGCGCTCGTACGGCTGGCCCGTGACCTTCTCGATCACCATGCCCAGCAAGCCATAGCCCATGTTCGAGTATGCATAGCGGCTGCCGGGCCGGGCGCCCACGCGCAGCAGATTGCGCCCACCGTCAAACGCCTCGGCCAGCGGCGTCTCCGGCGCCGGGTTCAGACTGAACGCCTGCCAGAAGCGCACGTTATCGAGGCCCGACGTATGCGCGAGCAGGTGGCGGATGCGCACGGGGTCGCTGGCCTGCCACGGGTTTTTCAGCGCCAGTTCCGGCAGCACCTGCTGCACGGGCGTGTCGAGCGTGAGCTTGTCTTCGCTGACGAGGCGCAGAATGCCCAGCGCCAGCGCCACCTTGCCCACGGAGCTCACCTGCATGCGCGTATCCGTCTGCATGGGTATGTTCTTGGCGGCATCGCGCAAGCCGGACGCGCCGACTTTGACTGTCCCGTCAGGCAAGACTTCGCTCCAAACGGCGCCCGCCAGACCCTCTTCCTTCAAGCCGGCGGCAAACTCCGCGTCCAGGGTTGGGCCGGCGGCATGCGCAGCGGTGATGCACAACAGCAAGGCCGGCAAAGCCTGGCGCAGCCATGATCTGGCGCGCGCGGCCAGGGTAGGATATCGATCTCGTTTCAACAATGTATTCTGCCTTTTTCCATGGACTGCGCTGCCGCGCCGCTTTGCTTGTTACAATTAAAAATTGAGCAACGACGGGAGCTTTCATGTCACAAGATATTCTTTTGGATACCCAACTTCAGCAGACCAAAAAACTGGCCTGGTGGTTGTACCTGATACATGGCGCCAGCTTCGTGTTTTCGCTGGGCGCGTTTTCCTTCATTCCGCTCATCATCAATTATGTGAAGCGGGACGAGGCCGCCGGGA
Source organism: Janthinobacterium sp. Ant5-2-1 (assembly GCF_001445815.1). Taxonomy (NCBI): domain Bacteria; kingdom Pseudomonadati; phylum Pseudomonadota; class Betaproteobacteria; order Burkholderiales; family Oxalobacteraceae; genus Janthinobacterium; species Janthinobacterium sp. Ant5-2-1. The sequence continues at coordinate 138,749 of NZ_LNCE01000047.1, forward strand.
CCTTCGTGCACAGCCATCACAGCTGGATGATCCGTTCCTTCTGGTGGTACGTGGTCTGGATCGTCGTCGGCGCCATCCTGTGGGTCACGCTGATCGGCATTCCGCTGGCCCTCATCGTGTGGGGCGTGGCCTGGCTGTGGAAAGCCTACCGCCTGCTGCGCGGCTTCATCGACCTGAACAACAACAGCCCCGTCCCCATGTAAATGCTTGCGGGCAAGCCATCGTGCTTGCCCGCACACGGCTACATCGCCGCGAACGCCCGTTCGATATCGGCGATCAAGTCCTGCGGATCTTCCAGCCCCACGTTCAGGCGCACCAGCTGGCCCGGCAACTGCCAGCCCTTGCGCATGGCGGCGATACGGTACGGCATCACCAGGCTGTTCGCGCCACCCCAGCTGTAGCCAATCTTGAACAACTGCAAGGCATCGACGAAGCGGTCCGTCTGCGCCTCCGTGTAGCGGGCATCGAACAGCACGGAAAACAGGCCGCCCGCGCCCGTAAAGTCGCGCTGCCAGATGGCGTGGCCCGGGCAATCGGCGAAGGCCGGATGCAGCACCGTGGCGATCTCGCTGCGGCCCTTGAGCCAGGCGGCCACCGTGCGCGCGCCCGCATCGTGAGCGTCGAAGCGCAGCTTCATGGTGGGCAAGCCGCGCAGCACCAGATAGGCGTCGTCCGCCCCCACACCCATGCCCAGACGCATGTGCGCCTGTGCCAGGCGGTCGTGCAGCGCCCGCTCGCGCGTAAAGAGCGCGCCCATCAGCACGTCCGAGCCGCCCGACTGGTATTTCGTCAACGCCTGCATGATGATGTCCACGCCCAGGTCGAAGCCGCGCAGGGCCAGGCCCGCCGACCAGGTGTTGTCCAAAGCCACCAGCACACCGCGCGCATGGGCGGCCGCGCAGATGGCGGGCAAGTCCGGCACCTCCATGGTCACGGAACCGGGTGCTTCCGTCCAGATCAGTTTGGTGTTTGGCTGGATCAGGGCCGCGATGCCGGCCCCGATAAGCGGATCGTAATAGCGGGCCGTGATGCCGAAATCCTGCGCCAGCCAGCGTCCCAGTTCGCGGTTCGGGTTGTATATATTTTCCGGCAATAAAACGTCGTCACCCGTTTTCAGCAGGGCAAAGTCCGCCATGGCGATGGCCGCCAGGCCCGACGGCGCCAGCAGGCAGTATTGTCCCCCTTCGATTTCAGCCAGCCGCGCTTCCAGGGTGAAGGTGGTGGGCGTGCCGTGCAAGCCGTAGGTATAGGCGTTCTTGTCTTTCCAGTCGCCCGAGCGCATGGCCGCCACGTCCTTGAACAGCACGGTCGATGCGTGATGGATGGCGTTGGGAAACGCGGCAAAGCCTTGCGGTGCCTGGTAATCGCTGTGGATCAGCGCGGTTTGCGGAGATTTGGGTGTGGTCATGGCGTCGGCAACGGGTCGTAGACAATAAAAAAGCAGACCGCACAATGCGGGTCCGCATTGATTGTAAGGGCTTTGCTCAAAAACTGCCGTACAACTGGCGCCAGATGTATAGCGAACGGAAGAATAAATCCGATAATGCTTTCACATTTACCATGTATTATTAGCATGCTTTATTTTTAATATTTTAATTTTATACATTCCAATCTGAAGGATATCCCATGTTGAAAAATGCAGTGCTCGCTTGCGTCCTGGCTGTGGCCACGACAACGGCGCTGGCCGCTCCTGCCAAGCCTAACGTGGTCAACTTTTCCTATACCGGTTTTTATGATGAATTGAATGGCGGTGCGTGGAACCCCGACTTGCGGCTGGAAGGGAGCTTTAATTTCAACAATGCCAATGGCGACAATGTCATCACGAAAAACGAAGCCTACAACTTGGTATTCAATGGTCGGAACTACTACCATGACTGCAACAATGGCAATATCTACATGCGCTGTGGAGTAGATGTACTGGAATATTCTGCTGCAGGCGGCTTGAATATCTCCGCGTATTTCACCGGCAGCTATCCCGACGAAACCTATTTTGGCAGATTGAAGACGGGTGACTCTTTTGCCTACACTTATTACCATCCTTTTGATCCCGGTTCGAGCAGTATCAGCGTACGCTGGTCGCCAGACACCAAGCTGACGATCAGTCCCGTACTGGTCCCCGTACCCGAGCCTGAAACCTATGCCATGCTGCTGCTGGGCCTGGCCGGTATCGCCTGGATGCAGCGCCGGCGTCGCGCCATCTGAAGCGCCACAAAAAAAAGGGACCGCCAAACTGGCGATCCCTCTTTTCAAAACAGTATCAACGCTGTCGGCCACACCAGGACAGCGTTACTCCGCAGCGCCCCACAAGTCATGCGCATCCGCGGACGTGATGGTCACGTCGACAAATTGGCCGACCGCCAGCTTGCGGTGCGGTTCGAACGGCGGCTTCACATACACGACGCCATCGATTTCCGGCGCGTCGGCGGACGAACGGCCCACGCCGCCGGAGCGGGTGACTTCATCGATCAGCACGCGCACGGTCTTGCCGACCTTGGCTTGCAGGCGTTTCTTGGAAATTTCTTCCTGCAGCAGCATGACGCGGCCGCGGCGCTCTTCGCGCAACTCTTCCGGCACGGGGTTGGCAATTTCGTTGGCCGTCGCGCCTTCCACAGGCGAATAGGCGAAGCAGCCCAGGCGGTCGATCTGCGCTTCCTTGAGGAAGTCCAGCAGGTATTCGAATTCCGCTTCCGTTTCGCCCGGGAAACCGGCGATGAAGGTCGAGCGGATGGTCAGGTCCGGGTTGATGGCGCGCCAGGCCTGGATGCGGTCGAGGTTTTTCTCGCCGCTGGCCGGACGCTTCATGCGCTTCAATACGTCAGGATGCGCATGCTGCATCGGGATGTCGAGGTATGGCAGGATGTGGCCGCCGCTCATCATCGGGATGATCTGGTCCACGTGCGGGTATGGATATACATAGTGCAGGCGCACCCAGGCGCCGTAGGACTTGGCCAGTTCGCCCAGCGCTTCCGTCAGCTGCGTCATGTGGGTTTTCACGGGACGGCCATTCCAGAAGCCGGAACGGAATTTCACGTCCACGCCATACGCCGACGTGTCTTGCGAAATGACCAGCAATTCCTTGACGCCGGCCTTGAACAGGTTTTCCGCTTCGATCATCAGTTCGCCGATCGGGCGCGAAACGAGGTCGCCGCGCATGGACGGGATGATGCAGAAGCTGCAGCGGTGGTTGCAGCCTTCGGAAATTTTCAGGTAGGCATAGTGCTTCGGCGTCAGCTTGACGCCTTGCGGCGGCACCAGGTCGAGGAACGGTGCATGCGGTTTCGGCAGGTGCAAGTGGACGGAATCCATCACTTCGGCCAGCGCGTGCGGGCCCGTGACGGACAGCACTTTCGGGTGCACCTTCATGATGATGTCGTCGCCGGCAGCATCTTTCTTGGCGCCCAGGCAACCGGTGACGATGACCTTGCCGTTTTCAGCCAGCGCTTCGCCGATGGCGTCGAGCGACTCTTGCACGGCAGCATCGATAAAACCGCAGGTATTGACGATCACCAGATCGGCGCCAGCGTAGGATTTCGCCGTTTCGTAGCCTTCGGCGCGCAGTTGGGTCAGGATTTGTTCGGAGTCGACCAGCGCTTTCGGGCAGCCGAGCGAGACAAAGCCCACTTTCGGCGCCGCACCTGGCATGGCCAGCATGGCCTCGGGCTGGGCGGAAGGAACGGGAATACGGTGAATTTCAGACATAGTTGGCAGCTAGTAAAATGGTGAGGCGAATCGGCTATTGTACCCCGAGCCGCCCCTTGCTGGCAGAACTATGCTGTTTTGATGACGCCGATACAACTCCCGGGCGATCAAATCGCCCGGTGAACGTGTGGCATTGCTTACTTTTTGTCCGTTGGCGGGACCGGCGGAACGAACGGGAACGTGCCGAACAGATTCTTGCTCTGGCTTTGCATCTGTTCCTGCATCTGCACGAACAGACTCTTGCTCTGGTCGATGTAGTTGTTCATCATGCCTTGCATCATCGGGCCCTGGACATTCATGAACTGGGTCCACATTTCAGGGCTGAATGGCTTGCCTTCGAAACTGCCGGCCGACGTGCCCGTGAATTTGTGCTGGATATCGGTGAACGCTTGCACGTTCTTTTCCAGGTAGGATCCCATCATGCCCTGCATGGCGTGGCCATAGTAGCGGATGATCTGCGACAACACGCTGCTCGAGAACATGGGCGCGCCGTTCGCTTCCTCTTCCAAAATGATTTGCAGCAAGATGCTGCGCGTCAAATCTTCATTGGATTTGGCATCGACGACGGTAAACACCTCATTGTCCAACACCAGTTGCTTGACGTCCGTCAAGGTGATGTAAGAACTGGTTTGCGTGTCATACAGACGGCGGTTAGGATATTTTTTAATCAGGCGGTCTATACTTTTTTTTGCACTACTCATCACAAGTTCCACTTATTGCGCCGCAGCGCATACTGAGTTAATCCGAAAAAAAAGCGAACGTGGGTCCGCTTTCGCACCTGCCTACGTTTTCCATTATAGAGTGGAAAACGGCTCCATTGCACATCAGGGTAGTAGATTCCCGCATTTATTGCAACGCAACTAAAAGTAGATTCCTGACAAGACCGGAGATTACGCCGGTCTCGTCAGCAAAAACGCTTTGTGAATTAATCCGCCCTGACTTTAACATACCGCCCTGGCGCCGGCTCGATTGCCGCGTGGCGTTTGTTGCCTGGCTTGCCTGGCGCCTTCACCTGGGCGCCGCCGTGTTCGGCCAGGAAGGCAGCCCATTCGGGCCACCAGCTGCCCACGTGCTCGGTCGCGCCTTCCATCCATTGCTCGGCAGTCAAGGGCTTGGCTTTGGCCGTGCGTGGCTGGTCATTACTCCAGTAACTGCGCTTTTTCTTCGAGGCAGGATTGATCACGCCGGCGATATGGCCCGACGCACCGAGGATAAAACGGTTGGCTTTCGGTTTTTTCGGATTCAGCAAAGCCGTGCTGGCGTAGGCCGCGCCCCAAGGCACGATATGGTCTTCGCGCGAACCGTAGATGAAAGCGGGCGCGTCGATGCTGCTCAGGTCGACCTTTTCACCGGCCACCGTCAGCTTGCCCGGCACTTTCAGGCTGTTTTCCAGGTAAGTGTTGCGCAGATACCAGCAGAACATGGGGCCCGGCAAGCCCGTGCCATCGCCATTCCAATACAGCAAGTCGAACGCGGGCGGCTCCTTGCCCTTCAGGTAATTCGACTGCACATAATTCCACACGAGATCGTTCGGCCGCAAGCTCGAGAAAGTGCTGCCCAGGTCGCGGCCCGACATCAGGCCGCCCTTGGCCAGAGACTGCTCGCGCAGCGCCACTTGTGGCTCGTCGATAAAGACGTTGAGCGCGCCCGTGTCGCAGAAATCGAGGAAAGTGGTCAGCAAGGTCACGCTGGCGGCCGGATTCTCGCCCCGTGCCTTGAGCACGGCCAGCGCCGTCGAGACGATGGTGCCGCCCACGCAAAAGCCGAACATATTGAGCTTGTCCTGGCCGGAAATTTCCTGCGTGACCTTGATGGCTTCTATCACGCCTTGCTCGACGTAATCGTCCCACGTCAGGTGCTGCATGCTCATGTCCGGATTGCGCCAGGACATGAGGAATACGGTATTGCCCTGCTCCACCGCGTAGCGCACGAGCGAGTTTTCCGGCTGCAAGTCAAGGATATAGAATTTATTGATGCACGGCGGCACCATCAATAGCGGACGCTGGTGTACCGTGGCCGTCGTCGGCGTGTACTGGATCAGCTGGAACAAGGCGTTTTCAAACACCACCGTGCCCGGCGTGGTGGCCACGTTGCGGCCCACTTCGAAGGCCGATTCATCGGACTGCGAAATGCGTCCTTTCTGCATGTCGGCCAGCATATTGCTCAAGCCCTTGGTCAGGCTTTCGCCCTTGGTCTCGATCAGGGTTTGCTGAGCATCGGGATTGGTGGCAAGAAAATTGGCGGGCGACATGGCATCGACGATTTGCTGCACGGCAAACGCAATCTTTTGCTTCTGGTGCGGCGTCGCTTCCACCGCGTCGGCCATGGCGCTGAGAAACTCCGCGTTCAGCAGGTAGGCCGCCGCATTGAAGGCCGAGAGGGGGCTGGCGTGCCAGGCAGGGGCGGCAAAGCGGCGGTCTTTCAGCTCCGGTGTCTTGCCGGCCATGAAGTCGGCCCACAAGCCCGTCAGCTTGGCCACGTAGGCGTTTTTCAGTTGCTCGATCACCTCCGGCTTGATGCTGGCGCCCGCATCCTGCAAAATGCCGGCAATCGGATTGCCCTGGGGCTGCGGTACCATGTTGAACCACGTCTTCCACTGCTCAGGATTGCTGATCTGCGCCATCCATTCCTTGGTCATCATTTGAGGATCGGGCATATTCATAGGTATATGTAAGTCCATTCAAGAATTAATAAATAATTACTTCCGGGCCACCTGCATGCAAACTCTTACTGATTGCCACTACTTATGATGCTCATGACCGCTGTCGCCTGGATCTATGTCGTCGGCCTCATGGCGCTGACGGAACCGTCGATCGTCGCCGGGGTGATGACCTTCGTGCTGTACTGCGTCATTCCCCTGTCCATCCTATTCTATCTGACGGGCTCGCGGCGACGCAAACGCAAGGCGGCGCGCATCACGGAACAGAACGCGCGCTCCAAAGCCTCAGCAGACGATAAAACAAAAACGGCAGACACATAAGTGTCTGCCGTGCAGATTATTTGCGCCAGATCAAGCTGGCCTGTCTTCCCGTGACGCCATCGCGCCGGTACGAGTAAAACTGCGCCGCATCGCTGACGGTGCAATATTCCCCACCCGCCACTTGCGCCACGCCATCGCGCAGCAGCATGGTGCGCGCCAGCGCATAGATGTCGGCCAGGTACTTGCCCGGCTTGCCAGCGATGGCGACGAACGCAGCGCTCAACACTTGCCGTTCAGCATCGTCGCGCGCGCCGTCGCGGAACGCTTGCAGCACATCCTGCCCCACTTCGAATTGCTGCGGACCAATGGCCGGCCCCAGCCAGGCGAGAATGTCCGTCGCACCCTGCGCCCGCATGGCCGCCACCGTGCGCTGCAAGACGCCGTTGGCCAGGCCGCGCCAGCCCGCATGGGCCGCGCCGACGACCAGGCCATCCGTCGAACAGAACAGCACCGGCAGGCAATCGGCCGTCATCACCACGCACACGGCGCCAGGCTGCGCTGCCACACTGGCGTCGGCGTCCGGCACGTAGCCGTCCAGCTTGCCAGCATCGGCCACGGTCACGCCATGCACCTGCGACAGCCAGGCCGGTTGCGCCGGCAAGACCTCTGCCAGCCGCGCCCGGTTGGCGGCCACGTGCGCAGGGTCGTCGCCCACGTGCGTGCCCAGGTTCAAGCCATCGCCGCCCTGCCCGTCACCATACGGCCCCTGGCTTACGCCGCCTGCGCGCACGGTTGCCAGCGCGCCCACGTTTGCAGGCAAGCCGGGCCAATCGGGCACAAGGCAAGGCAACGGCGACGTCATCAGACCTGTTCCGGCTCGGGAATGCCGGCGGTGGCGATCAATTGCGCGAAATCATCGGCCAGCGGCACGATCCATTCGCACGCTTCCAGAGTGCCCGGATGCACGAGACCAAGACGGCGCGCCTGCAGCGCCTGGCGCGAGAAGACAGACACCAGATGCTGCTTGCCGTACACGTAATCGCCGACCAGCGCGAACCCCAGATGCTGCATGTGCACGCGGATCTGGTGCGTGCGGCCCGTTTCCAGGCGGCATTGCATCAGGCTCACGGGACGGCGGTCGAGTTCGCCGCTGCCGATCAATTCATAGTGCGTGATGGCGGGCTTGGCGGTGAAATTCTCCGAGACGGCCATCTTGACCCGGTCGCGCGGGTGGCGCGCGATGGACGCATCGATGGTGCCCGCCATTTTCGGCGTACCCCACACAAGCGCGAAATATTCGCGCTTGACGGTGCGCGCCTGCAACTGGCGCACCAGATCCGTTTGCGAGGCCAAGGTCTTGCCGACGACCATCAGGCCGCTCGTATCCTTGTCCAGGCGGTGCACGATGCCGGCGCGCGGCACCCCCGCCAGCTGCGGGCAGTGGTGCAGCAAGCCGTTGAGCAAGGTGCCCGACCAGTTGCCCGGGCCCGGATGCACGACCAGTCCGGCCGGTTTGTTGATGACGATGATATGCTCATCTTCGTGCACGATGTTCAATTCCATCGCTTCCGGCTTAAAAGCCTCGTCTTCCGGCGCGCTTTGCGGCAGAATGACGATCTTCTCGTCGCCATAGGCGGTCATGTTGCGTTTGGCAACTTTTCCATCGACGGTCACGAAACCGGCTTCCAGCCACAATTGCAGGCGGCTGCGCGAGTATTGCGGCACCAGCTTGGAGATGACTTTATCGAGGCGGTGGCCGCAGGCGTCCGGCGTCAGTTCCAATGTAATCGGGGCCATTTCCTCGAAGACGTCGTCGGCGGCAAAATCGCCGTCAAACGCCTCTTCGGCAGCATGGTCAGAAAGGGAGTCAAACGCGGGGTCAGCCAAATTAGGCTTCGGAGTTAATATCACAGCATTCCCATCGGCTATAATCAGCCTATTGTAAAATCTTGGTTAAAACCTTCTTGCAAAACGTCATGCAAAAAAAATTATCGTTGGTAGTCGCTTCAGTCGTTCTGCTCGGCATGTCCGCTTGCAGCTTGTTGCCTGAAAAAGTGGATGAGACCAAAAACTGGTCCGTTACGAAATTATACTCGGAGGCGCGTGAAGAAATGACCGGGCAGCACTATGAAGCTGCAATCGGTCTGTTCCAGAAGCTGGAGGCTAACTATCCTTTTGGCAACTATGCTCTGCAAGCGCAGATGGAGATCGCTTACGCGTATTATAAGTCGGGAGACCAGGCGCAGGCACTGGCTGCCGTCGAACGCTTCATCAAGTTGCATCCGAACCACGCCAATGTGGACTATATGTACTACTTGCGGGGCCTGATCAGCTTTAACGACCAGATCAGCTTCCTGAACTTCCTGTACGAGCAAGATCCGACCGAGCGCGATCCGAAAGCCACGCGCGAAGCGTTTGCGGCCTTCAAGCAACTGGTCGACAAGTTCCCAAATAGTAAATATGCGCCCGATTCGCTGGCCCGCATGAACTATTTGATCGATGCGATGGCGAAATACGAAGTGCACGTGGCGCGTTATTACTACCGCCGCGGCGCCTATCTGGCCGCTGCCAACCGCGCGCAAACGACGGTGAGCGACTTTGCCGCCTCGCCGGCCATCGAAGAAGCGCTGTTCATCATGTACCGTTCGTATGACAAGCTGGGCTTGACCGACCTGCGCGACGACGCCTTGCGCGTGCTGACCAAGAACTACCCGAACACGGCATTCCTCAGCCCGGAAGGGGTGAACAAGGAACGCAAGTGGTGGAAATTCTGGCAGTAAGATAAGAAAAAACCGGGCTAGCCCGGTTTTTTTACTTATTCGCCTACCTTGCGCCGGAACACCCAGCTAGTATCGTTCGATGCTTCCGGCACATACGCGTAACCGTCGACGTCGAACTGCTTCAGCTGCTGCGGATCGCGGATATTGTTGACGGCCGCATAGCGGGCCAGCATGCCGCGCGCGCGCTTGGCGTAGAACGAGATGATTTTATACTTGCCGTTCTTCCAGTCCTCGAACACGGGCGCGATGACGGGCACGTCCAGCTGGCGCGGCTTGACGGATTTGAAATATTCTTCGGAAGCAAGATTGACCAACACTTGCGCGCCCTGCTCCCTGGCAGTACGGTTCAGGCCGTTGGTGATGGTGTCGCCCCAGAACGCATACAAATCCTTGCCGCGCGCGGTCGACAGCCGCGTGCCCATTTCCAGGCGGTGCGGGTGGATCAGGTCCAGCGGGCGCAGCAAGCCGTACAGGCCCGACAGGATGCGCACGCGCGACTGGGCATAGTCGAGCTGGGCCGGCTGCAGGCTGCGCGCCTCGAAGCCGGCATACACGTCGCCATTGAAGGCCATGATGGCCTGGCGCGCGTCGTCAAGCTGGGGCGTCCAGGACGCGTAGCGGGCCACGTTGAGGGCGGACAAGGCATCGGAAATACCCATCAGGCTGCCCACTTCGGCCGGCGAAAACTGGCGCATGCGGGCTATGAGCTGGGCGGAATGGTCGAGAAAATCAGGGGTGCTGTGCAACGAGGTTGTTGGCGGCGTCTCCAGGTCGAGACTCTTGGCGGGCGAAAGCACGATCAACATAAATTATCACTACAGAATAGAATTGCCGACATGATACCTGCTCCACAAAAACTCGTCCTCGACACCAACGTTTGCCTCGACCTGTTCGTCTTCAACGACCCGCGCTGGGCGGGCCTGCTGACGGCCATGGAAAGCGGCGCCGTGCACGCCATCACGCGCGAAGATTGCCGCGCAGAATATCTGGTCGTGCTGCACTACAAGCATCTGCCGCTCGATGAAGCCAGCCGCGCCGTTGCCGCCGCCCGCTTCGACGCCCACATCAGCGTCGTGGCGCCGCCCGTCTCCGGCGTGCGCCTGCCCGTCTGCACGGACAAGGATGACCAGAAATTCCTCGAACTGGCGCGCGACGCCAACGCCGACATCCTCATCACCAAGGACAAGGCCCTGCTGAAACTGGCCCGCAAGACGGCCAAGGCCGGCATGTTCAAGATCATGGTGCCGGAAGGCTGGGCATTGCCAGGCTGAGCCGCCAAAGCCCCGCACGCAACGGGGCGCGCTGCGCTAGAATGGGACACGATTCCACTTTCCGCACCGCGACCCTACCGTTCATGAACAGCCCGTCCCTGCCCTACACGACTCCCGCCCTGAGCACCCGCTTGCCTCTCGTGGGCACCACCGTGTTTACCCGCATGTCCAGCCTGGCAGCACAGCATGGCGCCGTCAACCTGGGCCAGGGCTTTCCCGACTTCGATTGCGCGCCTGGCCTGGTCGACCGCGTCAGCGACGCCATGCGCGCTGGCCACAACCAGTACCCGATGATGACGGGCGCCGCGCCCCTGCGCGAAGCCATCGCCGCCAAGATCGCCAGCTTGTACGGCCACAGCTATGACGCCGGCACGGAAATCACCGTCACGGCCGGCGCCACGCAGGCGCTGACCACGGCCATCCTGTGCTGCGTGCATCCGGGCGACGAAGTCATCGTCATCGAACCGGCCTACGACAGTTACCTGCCCGCCATCGCGCTGGCCGGCGGCGTGCCCGTGCTCGTCTCTATGGAGGTGAGTGAACAGGGCTACAGCGTGCCGTGGGACAAGCTGGCCGCGGTTGTCAGCAACAAGACGCGCCTGATCATCATCAACACGCCGCATAACCCGACGGGCACGATCTTGCGTCCCGCCGATATCGCCGCGCTGGCCGACATCGTGCGCGGCACGCAAATTTTGATCCTATCTGACGAAGTGTATGAGCACATGGTGTACGACGGCGTGCCGCACGCCTCGCTGAGCCGTAATCCGGAACTGGCGGCGCGCAGCTTCATCGTTTCCAGCTTCGGCAAGACGTATCACGTGACGGGCTGGAAAGTCGGCTATGTAGCGGCCCCGGCCGCGCTGACGGCGGAATTTCGCAAGGTGCACCAGTACAACGTGTTTACCGTCAACACGCCGATGCAGCACGGCCTGGCCGGCTACATGGCCGACCCGCAGCCCTACCTGGACTTGCCCGCCTTTTACCAGCGCAAGCGCGACTTGTTCCGCGACGGCTTGGCGGGCAGCCGCTTTACCCTGCTGCCGGCCGACGGCACGTATTTCCAGTGCGTGCGCTACGATGCCATTTCGCAAGAGACCGAAGCGCAGTTCGCCGAATGGCTGACGACGCAAATCAAGGTGGCCGCCATTCCTGTCTCCGCGTTTTATGCGCAGGGCAAGGAGTCAAGCATCGTGCGCTTCTGCTTTGCAAAAAAAGACGAGACCTTGCGCCTGGCGCTCGAGCGCCTGCGCAGCATATAACCGAGCACTGAGCATGGCTTCGCTGCGGCGGGGCAAAGGATGACAAGCATGGTACAGCGTCGCATCGGCCCGGCCGACCTGGTTCCCGGCGAACCCCTGCCCTGGGATCTGTTTCTGGCTGACCATAGTGCCGGCCCACAACTGCGCAAGGGGCAGATCATCACGGACGGTGCACAACTGGGGCGGCTAATGCAGCTGGGCCTGTATGTGGGCGCGCCGGACCAGCCGTCCGTCTTGCGTCTGCTCAACGAGGCGGCGCAGCGCCTGGAGCGCTTGCTGTTGGCCTTGCGCAGCGAAAACAATGCCGAGCGCGACGTGCGCGACATCGCCCGCGAACTGCTGCGCGCGCTTGAGCACGATGCCGATATCGCCCTGGCCAGCATCCTGCTCAACCAGATCGCCGGCAGCTACGCCGTGCGCCACTGCATCGAAACGGCCTTGCTGGCCATGCTGGTGGGCCGCAGCATGCACAAGTCCCACGACGAATTGCTGTTGATCGGCGCGGCCGCGCTGACGATGAACGTGGGCATGCTGCGCCACCACGACAGTTTCCAGGACCGGCGCGGTCCCCTCAATGACGAGGAAATGCGCATCGTGCGCCAGCATCCGCAGGAAAGCACGGAACTGTTGCGCTGCGCCGGCGTCGACGACGAGGAGTGGCTCAGTTGTGTGCTCTTGCACCATGAAAACGACGACGGCAGCGGCTACCCGCAAGGGCGCACGGCCGACGAAATCCTGCAAAATGCCAAGCTGATCGGCCTGGCCGACCGCTATTGCGCCCGCGTCTCGGCGCGCAACTACCGCCGCTCCATCGTGCCCGACCAGGCGCTGCAGCACATCTTCCTCGACCAGGGCGTGCCCATCGACCCCTTGCTGGGAGAGCAGTTCGTCAACCTGCTGGGCAAATATCCGCCAGGAACGTTAGTGCGCCTGCGCAGCGGCGAACTGGGGGTGGTGACGCAACGGGGCGCCGGCCACGTCCACCCGCTCAGCGACCCGCTGGGTGCGCCGCTGGCCGCCGCCCAGCTATCGCAGATGACGCCGCGCGATACGGGCGACAGCCAGTTCGCCATCGTTTCGTCGCTGCATGAAGACGATGCGGGCGTGCGCTTCAGCATGCGGCATGTGTGGGGGGATGAAGCGAGGTTGTAGGGTTTATTCCCTGACGGCGCATCGGTGGCAGCGACCACTCTCTGTTGAAAAAATCCACGATATTACAAGGTACTCAAGCTCTTGGCCGCCAGGGCAGCGAAATTGTCATTTCGATGCTTTCAAATACGCCCGCAAGCCATGCGTCAGGATAAAGGGAAACACGCTCGCATGGTCTTCATCCTCGAACACGCGCAGGCGCGTCTTCAGGCCCGGGTACTTGTGCGATTTCAGCTTGCCGTCGAACTCGCGCAAGTCGGCCAGCATGTCGGCCTCTTCCTCCGAACGCGAACGCTTCTTGCCCGGCGCCAGCTTTTCCAGGCCGCCGATGCCGAAGAACACGGATGCAGGAAGATCCTTGTGGCTGGCAGCATACGCCTGCTCGCGGTCGAACATGACGCCGGCGTCGTACCACAGTGACGGACTGCCGAGAATGTAATGCTCGAAAGTGCGCGGTTCGGTCAGCAGGAATTGCAGGCCCAGCAGGCTGCCATAGGAATGGCCGATAAACACCTTGCGCTGCATGTCGACGCGATAGTTACTGGCGATGAAGGGAAACACTTCGCCCGAAATGAACTGGCCATACGCCTTCGCTTCGCCGAACGCCGGCTGCCGCCCCGGCATGTCCGAGCGGTAGTCATGCTTGCGCGGCGTGGTGGGCGTATAGTCGCGCCGGCGGCTATATACCCCGCCATCGCCGTTGGCGTACGACAGGCCGACCACGATGACTTCTTCCATTCCGGCATGCTTGTTCAGGCGCTGCGCGATATTGCGCACGATGGCGAACGAGTAATTGGCGTCCACGACGAACAATACCGGATAGCGTTTGGTCCCCTGCCGATAGGAATCGGGCAAGGCGACATAGAGCTGGTAGTCGCGTTTCAGGGCTTGTGCACGGATGTCGCGCACTTCCGTATTTTCCAGAACGTAGCTGGCAGGCGCGCTGGCGGGTGCGGCCAGTGCATTGCTTGCCAGGGCGCTGCTGGCCAGGCAGCACAGGACGATGAGCAGATTGAGAGGCTTCAAGCTGGTTTCTTTCATTGAGGTAAAGTTACTTCGCCGCAGCCGCCGTCAGCTGCACCAATTTACGTTCGACAAACGCCTGCAGTTGCGGCGACAGCGTCTGCAAACCCTTGGCCCGCTCGAACGCCTGGCGCGCCTGGGCCGGGTGGTTATCCGCTTGCAAGGCGATACCGAGACCCATCCACCAGACGCTGTTGTCGGGCGCCGTCTGCAGGGCCAGCTGGTAGTGCTCGGACGCTTCGCGGTAGCGCTGTTCGCGCTGCAGCACGCCGGCCAGGAAGGCGCGGTATTCGCCATTGTCGGCGGCGTACGGCAGGCTGCGCGTGAGGGTATCGAGGGCGGCCGCGCCGCCGTTGGCCTTGTCCAGCTGCAGACGGGCCAGCATCATGGCTTGCGCCGGCTGTTTCGGGTCCAATGCCAGGCTCAGCTGTAACTGCCGGGCCGCCTCGTCGGGGCGCTGCGCTTCGAGCAGCAGGCGCACCAGGGTTTCGCGCGCGCCCTGGTGGCGCGGGTCCAGTTGCAGGGTCTGCTGCAAGGCCAGCATGGCGTCGGAGACGCGGCCATCCTGCAACTGGGCCAGCGCGCGCCGGTATTCATTTTCCACGCGCTGCTGCGCAGTGACTTGCTTGCCGTCGATGATGCGCTCGCTGGCGACCGGCAATGCCATCTTCACGACGGGCGCGGCGGCAGGCTTGGCGGCCTTTTCCGTGATGCGGCGCAATTCGGCGGGCCGCGCCGTGACTGGCGCGGGAGCAACTTCCTCGGCCTGGAACACGGGCTCGGGTTCCGCCGCCACGACGGGCGCCGCCGGGGCGGCCACCACCGGCGCTGGTACAACGGCAGCAGGCGCGGGGACCGGGATCGGAACCGGCGTGCTGGCCACATTGACCAGCATGGGCGGTACGGACGGGCGCTTCAGGTAGACCCAGCCCAGGGCGATGGCGGCGGCCGTCAGGCCGGCGGCGCCGCCAAAGACCAGCGCGCGCGAAACGCCCCGCTCGCGTTCGGGCACGGAGCGGATGCCGGCCGCGTCGCCGCGTCCATCGGGGGTGCCGCGCGCATCGAGGTCTTGCAACATCTTGTTAATCAGGCTCATCTACAGGCTCATCTTCGTCATCGGTTCAATAAAGTCCAGCTCACGGCACCGGCGGCGGCCAGCACGCCGGCGCCGGCCAGCCATGGCCACGGCCACAGCCAAAAGCGACGCGGCTTGCTGGCCAGGGTGTCGCTGGCAGCCAGCGCCACGTGGCGCCCGCTGACCTGCTGCCGCCCTTCCCCATACGCCACCATCAGCGCCTTGTGCGCCATGATGTTGATCAGGCGCGGGATGCCGCCGGAAGCCTGGTACAGCTTGCGCACGCCGCCACGGCTGAACAGGCGCGCGCCGTCGAAACCGGCCACGCGCAAGCGGTGCGCCACATAGAAATCCACGTCGTCGCGCGACAGCGGACCCAGGTGGTAGTGAAAGGTGATGCGCTGCGCCAGCTGGCGGATTTCCGGCAGGGCCAGCTTGACGTCGAGTTCCGGCTGGCCGAACAGCACGATTTGCAGCAGCTTGCGCTTCTCCGTTTCCAAATTCGTCAGCAGGCGCAGCGCTTCGAGGCTGTCGACGGGAATCGCCTGCGCTTCGTCCAGGCACAGCAGCACGCGCTTGCCCTGCGCCGCCAGGTTGAGCAGGCGCAAGTTGAGCGACTTGAGCAACTGATGCTGATCCGCATCTTTCTCCAACAGCACGTCAAGGTCGTCGGCCAGCGCCAGGATCAGCGAACGGGGCGGCAAGTTCGGATTCGGGATGTAGGCCGTGACGAAGTCCGGCCCCAAGGATTGCATGAACTTGCGGCACAAAAAGGTTTTACCAGTCCCCACTTCGCCAGTGATCTTGATGAAGCCCTCGCCATTGCGCGCCGCCACCAGCAAGGTGTTGAGCGCCTTTTGCGACTGCGGGCCGTTGAAGAAGAAACTGGTATCGGGCGTGAGGCCGAACGGCGCCTCGCGCAAGCCGAAATGGGCCTGGTACATTTAGCGCCGCTCCGACGGACGGCGCGGGTCGAGCGCCTCGATGCGCTTGCCCGAATCGAGCAAGTCCTCGTTCCAGCTATTGGCGCCATCGACGATGGTCGGCTTGATCAGCACCACCAGCTCGCGCTTCTGGATCACCTGCCCCGTGTTGCGGAACAACGCGCCCAGCACGGGAATATCGCCCGCGCCCGGTACTTGCGAGCGGTCCGCCGTGGTGGCTTGGCGCATCAGGCCGCCAATGGCGACGATGCGGCCATCCTGGCTGCGCACCATGCTGTCCATCTCGGATGTGCTCGATGCGGCCAGTGGCAGTTTCAGCGAACCGGCGCTGCCCAGGTCGATTTCCTTGCTGATGGTCGACACCTGGCTGACGGACGGGTGCACGTGCAGGATGATGTTGCCGTCCGCATCGATCTGCGGCGTCACGTCCAGCACCACGCCGGAAAAGAAGGGCTGCAGGGTCACGTTGGGGCTGGTCGTCGCGCCGCTGGCCGTCGTGTTCGTCGTGGTCGACACGCCCGTCACGTAAAACTCGTCCGTGCCGATCTTCAGCACGGCTTTCTGGTTGTTCATGGTGGCGATGCGCGGACTCGACAGCACGTGCACGGAACCCTGCGATTCCAGGAAGGAAATCATGGCAGCGAAATTGGCCGTCTGGAAAGCCAGGCCGAACATGGAACCGGCCGCGTTGGCCGCCGAACTGAGGCCAAAGCCGCTGCTGGCCGTCAAGCCATTACCGGTTGTCATGTTGGGCGGCTGGCCGCCATTGAACGGCAGCGGCGCCAGGGTGCCGCCCGGCTGGATGAAACCGGTCGAGATGCGGTTCGTGTGGCCGCTCTTGATCGAGGCGAACGAGGCCCAGTTGATGCCCGTCTGCGTATTGTCGTTGAGTTCGACTTCGAGGATTTTCGCTTCCAGGATGACCTGGCGGTCGACGGACAGCTGCGTGGCCTTCAGGTACATGTCGACATTGCGCAGCTCTTCCGGCATGGCGCGGATGACGATCACGCCCGACTGCGGGCTCAGCACCACTTGCCGCCCCCCTTCAGTGCTGCCGACAATGGCTTCCAGCGCCGCTCTCAATTCCGGCCAGAAATCTGCCGTGGACGAAGTGGTCAGGTTGCTGCTGTCCAGCGTGCGGCCGCCCTGGCCGCCGTTGGTCTGCTGGTTCTGCTCGTTATTCTGGTTATTGCCCTGGCTGTTATTGCCGCTGTTGCCTGAACCTCCCGAGTTGGTCGAGCCCACCGATCCGACCGACGTCGACGAAACCCGCAGGTTGGAACTGCCACGCCGCGCGCCCGTCAGGTAATTGACGTGGAACAAACGCGTCTGCATGGTCAGGGGCTTGATGTAGATCTGCGTGCCCTCGACCTTGTAGTCGTAGCCATACAGTTCGCGCACGGCGTCGAGCGCCTGGAACAGAGTCACGTCCTTCAGGTTGGCGGAAATCGTGCCGCCGATGTCGGGATGGACCAGCATGTTGTAGCGCGTGCCGGCCACGATGGAGGTGAAGAACTGGCGCGCCGGCACATTGTTGAAAGCCACGTTGAAGCGCTCGTCGAGCGCGGCGCGGGCCTTCGGCAATTGCTGGGCCAGGGCCGCCACGGGCGGCAGCAGCGCCGCTTCCACGGCGTCCGGCTGGGCCGCTGGCGCCGTGGTGGCCGCCGCGCCCTTGACCGCGTCGGTAATCGCATTGTAGGTGTCGCGCTTGACGGGCGCGACATTGCAGCCGCCCAGGCCCAGGCTGACGCTGATGACAGCCGCCATCGTACTGATCTTGAACATGCTCGCCTTGTGTTGATTGAGTTGCTTGGCCACTTCTTCTACTCCTGCTTGCGGCCGGTCTTGCGATCGGTCTCGTTGTCGGTCTTGTTATCGGTCTTGTTATCGGTCTTGCTGTTCGGGTACAGCTTGAAGGTTTCCAGTGATTTGCCACGCCGCAGCACTACGGCCGTATCGCGGATTTCCGTCACCATGGCGTTGCCCACCTTGCTGCCAACCTTGACCGTCTGGCCATCGATGACGGCCAGCCGGCGTCCGCCCGGCTGGGTGGAAATGAGCACCGATTGCAGTTGCGGCCGGGCCGCGACAACGGGCGCGGCGCTGGCGGGCGCCCACAGGGCCGCGGGCGGGCGCGTCGGATCATCGAGCGCCTGCGCCTGCGCGCCCGGCCATGCCAGGCTCAGCATCAGCAAAGGCGCCAGCAGCGCGGGACCAAAGGTCAGAGTGCGATCCATGTGTCGTCCATGCTGAGGGTGTGTAAGGTCAGGGTCAGGGTGGCGCTTGGATAAGTGGCCGCATCGAGGTGGGCGGCGCCCCAGAACACGCGCGTCGGCATCGCTTGCAGCGCCTGCATGTATTGCACCATGTCCGCATAACTGCCTTGCAGCACCACTTCCACGCCATGCTGGTGCAGCAACGGCGCCGGGGCCGGCGCCTTGGCGGCATCCGCCTTGGCCGCCGCGTCGCCGTTTTCAGCATCGGCCTGGTGGGCGCCGACTGCGCTGCCGGGCAAGGTTTTCAGCGACACCACGCGCAATCCCGCGTGCCGGCGCAGCAAGTGTTCAAGCAAGGTGACCATGCGCTCGGGCGCCACCAGGCCATGCTGCTTCTCGCGCAGCGCCCGCGCCAGGGACGCCGTTTCCGCCTGCAAGGCCACCAGGCGCGTGCGCGCTTCCCGGTCGGGATCGGTGGCATGGGCGAGCATGGTCAGCTCGATTTCCTTGTTCGTCGCAGTCAACAGGCTTTGCTTTTGCGCAATGCTCGCTTCCAGCGCGGCGCGTTTCGCCAGCAAGGGATTGAAGCTCATGAAATAAAACACAAACAGGATGGCGGCCGCAGCGGCGCCAAACACCATCAGCCGCTCACGCAGGCTGAGGGCGTCGAAGGCGGTGGCCCATTTCTTCAGCAAGGGCAGCATCAGCGTGTTCCTCCCGCAACAGGTTTGGCCGGCGTGACAGCACGCTCCGCCGACTGCAGGCTGAACGCGACATAAGGCAGGCTGGCCGCCTTGCCGTCAACCACCGCCCCGGCCGGCTGCTCGGGCTGGCCGATGTCGAGGCTGGCGAAGCTCTTGCCTTTGAGTACTTCCTGCTGGCCCAGGCGCGTGATGTAGGCGGGCAGCAGCGACGCATGCAAGGCGCGGCCCTGCAAGCCGAAATCATTGCCGGCGCCGGCGATGTCCACGCCCGTCAGCCATACGCCGTCGACCCTGGCCTGCGCCAGCGCGCGGAAATAGCCGGCATAGCCGAGGGTATTGCCCAGCTTGCCACTGTCCAGCACGCTTGACGCGTCCTGCAGCAACTGGCGCTGCGCTTCGACGGCCGCCAGTTCCTGTGCCAGGGCCGGATCTTTCTTGCGTGGAGGAAAATCACGCAAAATCTGGTCGCGCTTCGCCTCGACTTGCGCCAGCGCCGCCTTGACGCCTGCTTCGCGCTGTTCCAGGCTGGCCATTGCCTGCTGGGCCAGCACGCCCAGGGCCAGCAAGACCAGCGCCAGGCCGCCCAGGCCCAGGCTGGCCGTGCGCGCCGACATGTGGTGTTGTTTCAGTTCAAACTGGGGATTGAACAGGTTGATCTGCTGGCTCATGCGCCCTTCCCTTCGTGCTTGCCCGGGTGCAGGCCAACCTCGCGCAGGGCAGCGCCGATGGCCAGGAAGTAGCGCGCCTGCATGGCGGGGTCGCGCAACTCGACGGCCTGAGAAAAGTCCAGCACCGTGGCCAGGTCCAGCTGTTCGACGGGCATGTAGAGATTGTCGGCCAGGTAGGCGTGCAAGCCGTCGCTGGCGCCCGTCATCAGCATCAACCGGGCCAGCGAAATGAAATGAAACTGGCGGTCGAAGTGATCGAACGAGCGCTGCAGTTCGAGGGTGACGCGGTCGTAGTACTGGCTGGCGTCGGGCGACTGCAATTGCGTCAGGGTCACGTCGATGCGGCGCGCCTGGTACAGCTCGCCATTGAAGCTCATGGTCAGCAAGCCGCCGTCGCCATCGAAAAACAGCACGGCGATGCCGCGTCCCGGCGTTTCCAGCAAAGTGGCGATATTACGCTGCGCCATCTCGGGGATATCGATCACGGACAGGCCGATCTTGCATTCGGCGTACAGCGCCTGGCGGCGCGACACGGCGCTGTTGCGCGCGGCGACGGCAAACACGCTGCTGCCCCGCTGGGTGCCGTTCGGGTCGCCCGGAATGTCGAACACGTCGATGGTGGCGTCGGCCAGGGGAAAGTCCAGCATGTCCTTCAAACGCCAGCCCACGGCCGTCTTCAATTCCTCGCGCGGCACGGCAGGCGCTTCCAGCGACAGCAGCTGGTATTCGCCGCCGGCCAGCACGCTGGTGCAGTGGCGCGTGACCGCCTGCAACTCCTTGCCCAGTTTTTCCAGCACCTCGGCCGGCGCCGGCCGCGCGGCCGCCTGGTAGCTGACGCCCCGCACACGCGGCATGCCGCCGCCGGAACGCTCGACAACGACAGCGCTGACGCCTTCGCGGCCAAACGCCGTGGCCAGCCAGCCATCGTACTTCTTTGCTCTTGCGAATAAACCCATGCGAACTATCCAGTGTAAGTGCCTGCCCGATCTTGTCGCGCAGTGATGCATCCAGCTAATTTTAATTCATGAAGCCAACTTTATTGTGTAAAAACAATAAATTAGCGATCTTTTTTGCACGCCGTTGACCTTACTGCGACAGCACGGCTTGCAGGCGGCGCTGGACGTAATCGGGGTTATTGCCCGGGTTCGGGCAGCCGGCAGGTCCAGGCTGGTTGCAAGCCGTGGCCGTGATGGTCCAGCTGGTCAAGGTGCCGGGTCCCGTGGCCGTGCCGCATTGCACGCTGACGCTGAACGCCGACAAGGTCGTGCCAGGTGGCAAACTGAACGTGGTGGCGCCGATGCACGCCGCGCCAGCGGTCAGGCCGGCGCTGATCTGCCGCTGCAAACCCCATTCGAGGCCCGCGCGGGCGGCCTGCTCGGCACGCACGCCCTGCACGTCCATCGCCGATTCCGTCTGCTGCAAGGTGGAGATATTCACCATCACGGCCGCCAGCGCGGCCAGCACCACGAGCAGGAAAATCGCCGTGACGAGGCTGAAACCGCGCATGCGGCCCGTGCGGTGGCGCAGCAAGCGCGTCATGGCATATTCCTCGCCTGCACCTGTTGCACCAGGCGCAGCACGCCCGTATTGCTGTTCGCCGCGCCCAGGCTCAGGTCGATATTCACCAGGCCCCGCTGCACATTGGCCAGCACGGTATAGCTGAAGGTGCACGCCGTCACCTGGCGCGCCAGCAGGGCGCCATTCGCCGCCGCCAGCGGCGCGGTGCCCTCGACAACCGGCTGGTCGGCCTGGATGGCATAGCCCGCGTAACGGGTCAGGGTGCCATCCGTCAGATTGCAGGCATAGGTGACGGGCGTCGAGACCACCTGGAAACGGTTCGACGGCGACGGCAGCGGCGCGGGCGCCGTCGTGAACGGATAGCTGCCGAGCGTGACGACACGGCCGGCCACGCCCGTCACTGGCGCGCGGTTGCAGCCGTTTGCCGCGCTGCACGCATACGCATTGTTCGGCGTGTAAGCTCCCCCAAGGTTGTAGATGACGATCTGGTCGCCCACGCTGATCGCCTGGCGCGCGCCCAGCGCATTGGCGGGCATGGCGCCGACGACGGTGAAGCTCGCCGGAACGCCGGCGGCGGGAGGGGTGTCAAAGCTCAGCACATTGCCCGGCGCGGCCGCATCGCTGTCGCTCAGGTAGCGCCCGCCCGTCTTGGTCAGCAACAGTTCCAGGAACCGCCCCTCGCCCGACACGCGCACGCTGTTGGGCAGGGCAAGGCGCACGTCGCGTGTCAGGCGGCGTGCCGCCGTATCGGCCGTATCGGCCAGTGCCGCGCGCGCCGCGACGTCCATATAGCCTTGTACGGGCACGCGGATGAAAACGGCGACCATGGCGCCGATGATGCCCGTGATGACGATCACGATGACCATCTCGACGAGGGTAAAGCCGCGCGGGCGGCGCTGGACGTTAAGGAGATTTTTCATGGAATACTGTTCGGCGCATAGCGCACGCGATAGCCGTCGAGCACGATCTGCTGGTCGGCATACGGCACGACCACGCGGATATGCAGGCCCTCCGTCGCGGGCAAGCCGTTCAGGGCTACCGGAGTGATCGTTACCGATGCAACATATTTCTGGGGGGACCCGGCAGCCCATACGGCGCCCTGGGCATCCGTCTCGTAGTCCGTGGCCGCGCCATACGCATTCACGTAATCGTTGACGTTATCGAAAGGCCGCCCCGCGCCGTTCGCCTCTTCCCCCGGCCCTTCCGGGACGCCGCAGCCGGCCGGGCTGGTGGCCGTTTCCGCGGCCGGGTCTTGCGGATCGCAATAGGTAAACCGCGCCAGCTGGATTTCTTCCAGCATGCCTTCGGCAATCGCCAGCGCCTGCTTGCGCAGTTGGGGGTCGGCGCTGTTCCGCGTCGTCATGCTCATCACGCCGAGGATGGCGGCCGAGGCCAGGCCGACGATGACGATAAACAGCACCAGTTCGATCAGGGTCACGCCGCGTTCACGCTGGCGTCGCTGGCTAATGGACATAACCAGTCTCCCTTTCGACGATGACGTAGCGCTCCATGCCGTCGCCCTGGATACTGATCGTCAGTTGCGCCGGGAATGTGGATGCGGCAGGAAATACGTCGCCCGACGCATACGGCTTGCCCAGCGCGTCGAAATAAAATCCCGGCATGATGCCGGAGGCGCCGGGCATGGTCACGCTGGCCGGACGGCCTTCGCATAGCCAATTGCTCCCCAGGCAATACTGCAGCGTTTCCTTGCTGCCGCTGTTACGGCCCGTGGGCGGCACCACCTTCTGGGCGGCGCTGCAATCGGCATCGAAGCACAGGCCCACTCTGTCGGCATTGATACTGACAAACACGGCACGGTTTTGCGCCACCGCCAGTTTTTGCCCGTAACGCACAATATTCGTCACCTGATCCGTAAAACTGCGCGCGTCAAACGTGTCGCGCTGGAAAAATCGGTTGACGGCAAAGGTCGCCAGCAAGCCCGCCAGCACCAGCACGGCCACCAGCTCGATCAAGGTAAAACCGCGCGCAGTCGTACGCAAGCGGCCTGGCGGCGCTGCGTGGCGATGCGGAAAGACTGTCGGTGGCTGCAGCAATGGATGGCCCGTAAAAAAGCCCAACGGGCTGGCGCCTGGGGTTGGGCTGGTGGTGCGCAAGGAAGGCCGGGCGTGGCCGGGCTTTCCTTGCAGTGTGCTCAAAGATTACTTACACGTGGCGGCAGTTGCCGCACTGGTAACTACCGGTGCGACAGTCGCCGTTGGGGCGGGGTAGGTAACCGAGCATGTCGTGCGCGTTGCATCAGGGGTCACCACGAAACCCGCGGTGGTTGTGATCACATAATCAGGAGTGGCAATACCCGCAGCCAATCCAATCCCGGCGGCGTCGGCCGTAGGGTAGCCACCTACTCCGGTAATCGCCTGGCCTTCCATCTTCACCGTGTTGCCATCGGCAGGCGAACCGCTCACCAGCCACTGCGCATGGTACAGCGCCGCGCCCGCCTTGAGGGCGCCAGCGGCCGCTTGCATCTTGGCCACGCGCGCATCGGTCGACATGTCGATGAATTTAGGAATCGCCGTCGCTGCCAGGATGCCGAGGATCACGATGACGACGATCAGTTCGATCAGGGTAAAACCTGCCTGGGCGCCGCTTTTCATACTACGTAAAGACTTATTCATACCTGCTCTCCAAAATCAAATAAAAACATCAAAACCAACGCCATGAAACTGTCGCTGCACCAGACCGGGAAGCGCGTCAATTTGCCGCCGAGTCCGGCGATTTCCACACCACGATATCGGGCTCCCGGGAGAGCTTGTCAAGATCGGCGTCCGCACCCGGCAAGATTACCTTAAATTTCACTGAATCAACCCTTGTAATGGGAAAAATATTGCCATTGCTAAACAAATAGATAATTTTTTGTTCTTTTCTGTCGTATAACCAATTCCCCGCCGGTAATTTATCAAGGTCTGGCTGCGCGAACTCGCCCAGGTAATTGACCGGCTTATCCATCAGCCAGTCGAACGGATTTTGCCGCGCCAGCGCCGGGATTTTGTCGCGCCGGTCCGCCAGGTACAGCTGCAGCACCTGCACCCGCAAGCTGGTACGCAAAACGCCAAGCATCTGCGCCACGGCCACCTGCTGCGCCTGCTGCTGGTAATAGCCGAGCCGGTTCAACAATACCGTCACCAGGATGGCGAACACGCCCGCCGCGACCGCCAGCTCGAACAGGGTGAAACCGCGCTGGCGGAGCGGCTTTCTCATCAATGCAGGGCCGCCCGGCCCAGGTCCCAGATCGGCAGGAAGATGCCCAGCGCCAGCACCAACACCATGGCGCCGAGGAAGACGATCAAGATCGGCTCGATCTGTGCCGACAGGGTCTTCAATTCATAGTCGACTTCGCGCTCGTACATGTCCGCGATCTCGTCCATCAGGTCGTCGAGCGAACCGGATTCCTCGCCCACGGCGATCATCTGCAGCACCACGGGCGTAAACACGCCGGCCGCGACCGAGGTGCGCAAGATGCTTTCGCCTCGCTCGACACCGTCGCGCATCTGTTCCACGCGCGCGCTCAGGTAGGTGTTGTCGACCGTTTGCGACACCACCGTCAGCGCCTGCACGATGGGCACGCCGCTCGTGCTCGACAAGGCGAAACTGCGCGCAAAGCGGGCCATCGTGCCCTTCAGGATGATCTTGCCGGCGATCGGCAGGCGCAGCTTGGCGCGGTCCCATTTATACAAGCCCTCTTTCGTGCGCAGCCAGGCGCGCCAGCCGAAAAAGCCGCCCACGCCCAGCATCAGCAGGATGGGCCAGTACGCCACCGTAAAGCGCGAAGTGCCGATCAGGATGCGCGTCATCAGGGGCAGCTCCGCGTGGAAGCTGGCGAACACTTTCTCGAACTGGGGAATGACGAAAATATTCACCACGATCATGGCGGCGAGCATGGCGAAGACGACGAAGGTCGGGTAGCGCGTCGCCGTTTTCACGCGCGCGCGCATGTCGCGGTCGAATTCCAGGTGGTCGAACAGGCGCAAAAACACTTCATCGAGGCGCCCCGTCATTTCGCCCACGCGCACCATCGACAAGTAAAACGGCGTGAAGATCGCGGGATGGCGCGCCATCGCGGCCGACAGCTCGCGCCCCGCATCGAGCGACTCGCGCACATCCTTGATGATGCGCCCGAACGCGGGGCTGATGGCGGACTCCTGCAAGCCGGCCAGGCCGCGCATGATGGGCACGCCCGCCTTGAGCAAAGTGTACAGCTGGCGGCTGAACAGCTGCACGTCCATGGGCGTGACTTTTTTCTCGGTCAGCTTGTCCCACCAGCCCAGCTGGTTGGCGCCGGCGCCCGTCACCGTTTGTTTGGTGGCGCTGATGTCGACGGGCGTGCTGCCGCCCGCCATCAACTGGTCGGCCACGGCGCCGCTGTCGACGCCTTCCATCACGCCGGTCAGCAGTTCGCCACTGGCGCTGCGGGCCTTGTAGGAGAAAAACGGCACCTCAATCCTCGCTCTGGTTGCTGATGCGCATCGCTTCCATCACCGTCGTGCGGCCCTGTACCACCAGTTGCACGGCGTGGCGGCGCAAGGTTTCGCCCGCCATCTGCGCCGTCGCCACCTTCATGAAGTGGGAAGGGTCGGCATGGTTGGCGGCGTCGGCCACGGCGCGCGTGATTTCCAGCAATTCGTACACGCCCGTGCGGCCACGGTAACCCATGCCATTGCAATGCGAGCAGCCCTTGCCGTGGAAATACTGGTTGCGCTCGACCAGCTCGCCCAGTTCCATGCGCAGCCATTCATATTCGTTCGGCGTGGGCTGGTACGGCGTGCTGCAGCTTTCGCAGATTACGCGCACCAGGCGCTGCGCCAGCACGGCTTGCAGCGAGCTGCCCACCATGTAGCGGGGCACGCCCATGTCCATCAGGCGCAGCGGCGTGCTGATGGCGTCGTTGGTATGCAGGGTCGACAGCACCAAGTGACCCGTCATGGCGGCGCGCAAGCCGATCTGCGCCGTTTCCTGGTCGCGCATCTCGCCGACGAGCACGATGTCGGGATCTTGCCGCAAGGCCGAGCGCAGCACCCTGGCAAAGTTCAGCTCGATCTTCTCGTTCACTTGCACTTGATTGATGCCGGGCAAGCGGTACTCGACCGGGTCTTCCACCGTGATGAGCTTTTTTTCCACCGAATTGAGTTCGGACAAGGCGCAGTACAAGGTCGTCGTCTTGCCGCTGCCGGTCGGGCCCGTCACCAGCACAAGGCCGTTCGGGCGGCTGACGATGGCGCGGAACTGCGCCACCAGCGCAGGCGGCATGCCGATGGCGTCCAGGCGCAAGGTCGTGCCGCCCTGATTCAGCAAGCGCATCACCACCGATTCGCCGTACTGCGTGGGCATGGTGGAAATACGCACGTCGATGCGCTGGTTTTTCACGCGGATGGCGAAGCGGCCATCCTGCGGCAGGCGCTTCTCGGAAATATCGAGGTCCGACATCAGTTTCAGACGCAGCGCCAGCGAACTGGCGATCTTGCTGTCCGCTTCCGTCTGCAGGTGCAGCACGCCGTCGATGCGGAAACGGATCTGCAGCCGGCCTTCCTGCGGCTCGATGTGGATGTCCGAGGCGCGCACCTGCGTGGCATCCTCGAACACGGATTGCAGCAGCTTGACGATGGGCGCTTCTTCCAGGCCCGGATTGGCGGCCAGCGCGCCGAAGTCGACGGATACGTCGCCCAAGTCCTGCTCCAGCTCGCGCGTCAGCGTGGAAATGTCTTCCGTGCGGCGGTAGATGCGGTCGATGGCGGCCAGCACTTCCGTTTCATTGACCACGGCCAGTTCGATCTGGCGCTTGACCAGGCGCGAAATTTCATCGTACGCGAACAGGTCGGTGGGATCGGACATGCCGACCAGCAAGCCCTCGCGGCGGTCTTCCAGCACCAGCGCGCGAAAACGCCGCGCCTGGGTTTCCGGCAGCAGCCGCACCAGTTCGGGATTGATGTTGAAAAACTTCAGATTGATGTAGGGAATGTCGAGCTGGCGCGCCAGCGCGCCGGAAATCTGCTCTTCCGTGACAAAGCCGTGCTCGACAAAAACGCGGCCCAGCTTGCGTCCCGAACGCTTCTGTTCCGTCAAGGCCTGGCCCAACTGTTCTTCCGTCAGCAATTTCTGCTGCACCAAAATTTCACCGAGCCGGACTTTCTCTGGCCTTGCCATGCTTGCTCCTCGACAGTTCAACAGACGATGCACGCCAGCGGCGCGCGGGAGTATTTTATTCCAGAACCTGTTGTTTCTTAAAGAAAATACATTCCAACGTTTGATTTTTGCGCATTTCAACACACTGCAAGGAAACGCTTGCCGCCCGCCTGCGCCCATGGCAATAATGGCGGTCGTTCACCGTCTTCCCTGCCGACCATTGCCCCTATGAACGCCTGCGCCATCGAGTTCCACAACGTGCATCTGCAACTGGCGGGCAGCGCCGTGCTGCGCGGCGTCGACCTGCAAGTGCGCGCGGGGGAACTGTTCGGCCTGGTCGGCGTGAATGGCGCGGGCAAGACTTCCCTGCTGAAATGCCTGCTCGATTTCTGCACGCCCGAGCGGGGAGACATCGCCATTTTCGGCCAGCCGCACCGGCACGGCGCGGCGCGCCAGCCGCTGTCGTTTCTGCCGGAACGTTTCCAGGCACCGTATTACCTGACGGGCGGCGACTTCCTGCGCTACCTGTCGCGCCTGCACGATGTGCGCCCCGATGCACAAGCCGTGCAGCAGGTCGCGGGCGCGCTGGACCTGGCGCCGGACGTGCTGCTGCGTCCCGCGCGCGAGTATTCGAAAGGCATGATGCAGAAACTGGGGCTGGCCGCCTGCCTGCTGTCGGGCAAGCGGCAACTGGTGCTGGATGAACCGATGAGTGGACTCGACCCGAAAGCGCGCGCGCAATTCAAGCACGTGCTGCGGCAAGCGCGCGCGCAGGGCCGCGGCGCCCTGCTCACCTCGCATGCGCTGGCCGACGTGGAAGAGTTGTGCGACCGCATGGCCATCCTGCATGCGGGCCGCATCGTGTTTACAGGCACGCCCGCCGAATGCCGCGCCCGCCATGGCGGTGCGGCCGACGCCAGCCTGGAACAGGCTTTTCTCAATTGCATCGCGGCATGAACACCGACACGCAGGTCGCCAGCCACTACGCGCCGTCGCCGCACGGCATGTATCTGCGCCATTTCGGCTTGCGCACGGCGCCGTTCGGCATCACGCCGGACCCGGCCTTCTTTTATACGGGCAATACACGGGGCGAACTGCTCGATGCGCTGCTGTATGCCGTCACGCAAGGCGAAGGCATCATCAAGCTGACGGGTGAAGTCGGCAGCGGCAAGACCATGCTGTGCCGCATGCTGGCCGAGCGCCTGCCGCCCCGGGTCGACGTGCTGTATTTGCTCAATCCCCGCCTGGAGCCGGACGAAGTCCTGCACGCCATCGCCGCCGAACTGGGCCTGGCACTGGACGGTTGGCGCACCGACGCCGTGCTGCGCGCCCTGCACGGCGAGCTGATCGCGCGGCACACGGCCGGGCGCCAGGTGGTGCTGCTGGCCGAAGAAGCGCAAGCCATGCCGGGCGCTACCCTGGAAGCGCTGCGCCTGCTGACGAACCTGGAAACGGCCAGCCACAAGCTGCTGCAAATCGTCCTGTTCGGCCAGCCGGAATTGCAGCACACGCTGGACTTGCCCCAGTTCCGCCAATTGAAGGAACGCATCACCCACAGTTTCACCGTGCCGCGCCTGCCGCAAGCCTTGCTGAACGATTATCTGGGCTGCCGCCTGGCCGCCGCCGGCCGCACGGCGCCGCTCGTCTTCACGCCGGCCGCGCTGCGCCGGCTGGCGCGCGCGGCGCAAGGCATCGTGCGCAGGGTCAATATCCTGGCCGACAAGGCCCTGCTGGCCGCGTTTGCCGATGATGCACAGGAAATCGGCGCGCGCCACGTGCGCCTGGCCATTGCCGACAGCCCCTTCCACCGTCCGCCCTGGCATACGGGCAAGCTGCTGGCGGGCACCCTAAGCGCGCTGATGCTGCTGCTGGCCGCTGCGCTGCTGTGGCAATGGCTGGCGCCGGGCCAGGCAGCAGTTCCACGTGCACCGTTGCCAACGCTGCCAGCGCTCCCGGCACCCTCGACGCTGCTCGACAACAAGCTGGCAGAATCGCGCGACTGGCTGGCAAGGCAGGGACCACAGCAACTGGTGCTGCAAATCGCCAGCCTGCCCGCCAGCGAAACGGCCGCGGCGGAAACTTTCCTGCAGCAGGCGCAGCAAGCCATCGGCCTGCGCGACGTCCACGTGTTTCGCCTGCCTGGCGCTGCGCCCGCGAACGCCATCGCGCGCCTGGACATCGTCTACGGCAGCTTCGCCGACCGGGCCAGCGCCGAAGCCGTCTGGACGAGGCTGGCGCCCACGTCGCCGCAGAAAATATTGCTGAATGACATAGATAGTATCCGTACGGAAATGAAAGCCACGGCGCCGGCAAAAACGGGGCGTGGCCTCCCCTGACTTTATTTCGGTATATTGCCACCCTGGCCCGCACAGCCGATTGCTTTTAGGCGATCATGCTGGGTAAAATTACAAAAGCACAACACGACTTCAAGGGCGAACTTTTCATGAATCAACACCCTATTCCTGTGCTGGCCTCCTGGGTCGCCCTCGCCTGCAGCACCGCGCTGTCCGGCTGCGCCACGCATCAAACGCCGCTGTCGCCTGCCCACCTCAATGTCCCGCCCCGCCCCGTCGGCGCCATTCCCGAACCGGTGCAGCAAAGCAGCGCGCTGGCAGCGCCGCTGCCCGCGCCCAAAGTGGAAACCTACAGCGTCACCGTGCACAAGGTGCCTGTGCAATCGCTGCTGTTTGCGCTGGCGCGCGACGCGGGCATGAATATCGACATCCACCCGCAGATCGAAGGCAGCGTCACCCTGAATGCGCTGGACCAGACCCTGCCGCAATTGCTGACGCGTATCGGCAAGCAAGTCGATATGCGCTACGAAATCGATGGCAAGAATCTGACGGTGCTGCCCGATGCGCCCGTGTGGCGCAATTACAAGGTCGATTACGTCAACATGGCGCGCAGCACCAACAGCAGCGTGAATATCGCCACGCAAATTTCCACGGCGGGCGGCGGTTCCAACAACGCCAGCAACCCCGTTGGCAACACGCAAGGCAGCGGCGGCAATGGCAATAACAATTCAACCACCCTGGTCGTGAATCGTTCGGAGAATAATTTCTGGTACAGCCTGGAAAAGAATATCCGCGACCTGCTGCGCGAGACCACGCTCAACGACGTGCAGGTGGACCCGCTGGCACAGCTGAACCAGCAATTGACGAGCATGCCCGGCCAGCAGGGGCAGCAAGGACAACAGGGACAACAGGGACAGCAAATTCAGCAAGGCCAGCAGCAGAATCAGGTCGGCAATCAATACGGCAGCCAGGCGCCGATGCAGACTGGCGGCCAGTATGCGCCAGGCCAGCAGCAGGCGCCCATCCAGAACGCGAATCCTGGCCAGCCGCTCGATGCGAACGGCATGCCGCTGCTGAAACTGGCCAACAAGGGCAGCCCGTCGTCGGTGGTCGTCAACGTGGAAGGCGGCTTGATCGCCGTGCGGGCCACGGGCCGCCAGCACGAAAAAGTCGCCGAATTCCTCGACGCGGTATTGCACAGCGCCAAGCGGCAAGTGCTGATCGAGGCCACGATTCTCGAGGTGCGCCTGAGCAATGAATACCAGCAAGGCATCAACTGGTCGCGCCTGACGGGCAGCCTGAGCCTGACGCAGAAACAGGTGGGCACCCAGGCGCTCAGCAGCGGCGTCACGCCCGGTTCGACGCCCGGCATCTTCGTGCTCGATTACCTGAAGGACAGTTTCAAGACCACCATCCAGCTGCTCGAATCGTTCGGCAAGGTGAAGGTGCTGTCCAGCCCGAAGATCAGCGTGCTCAACAATCAGACGGCGATGCTGAAGGTGGTCGACAACAATGTCTTCTTTACCATCAAGGTGACGCCTGCCGTGGTCAGCTCGACGGGCACCATCACCACGCCCGCCACCTATGAATCGAAGCTGGAAACGGTGCCCGTCGGCTTCGTCATGAGCGTCACGCCGCAAATTTCCGACAGCGATGAAGTGACCCTCAACGTGAGGCCCACCATCACGCGCATCGTCGGCTACGTGCAAGACCCGAATCCGGCCCTGGCCACGGCCAGCGTGATCAGCAAGGTGCCCGTGATCCAGGCGCGCGAGCTGGAATCGATCATGAAAGTAGGCAATGGCCAGATCGCCGTGATGGGCGGCCTGATGCAGGATTCCGTCGACAATGCCAAGGATGGCGTGCCGGGCTTGTCCAGCCTGCCACTGGTCGGCAATTTGTTTACCTATCGTAACGAGGCAAGCAGCAAGACGGAGCTGGTGATCTTCATGCGCCCCGTCGTGGTCAAGGATGCCAGCATCGATGGCGATTACCGCGACTACCGTTATTTGCTGCCCGGCCAGGCGCCGCTCAACAGCCAGCCGTACACGGAAGGCGTGCCGGCGCCGGCCATCCAGCCGCAGGCACGCCTGCAGGGAGACGTCCCATGAGCTTGCTGATGCAGGCGCTCAAGAAAGCCGAGCGCGCCAAGCAGAACAGCCTTTCCGACGAGGAACTGGAAAAGCCGTCCGAAGCCTACGACCAGGTGCTGGAGCTGGCGCCGGCCGACGCTCTGCCGCCCCGTCCCGCGCCAGTGGCACCGCCGCCCGTGCAGCCGGCAAGCACCCTGCGCCTGGAACCGCTGCAGGACGCACCCGCGCCGCCGCCCCAGCCCAGTGGCGCGCAGTCCGGTCCGCAAGCTGGCCCGCCCCCCGAGCCGCCGCGCGCCCGTCCGGAACCGCCGCCCGTCAAACCCCGCACCAGCCGCAGCAATCCGCCGCCGAAAGGCCCCACCGGCCCCATCAGCGTCGACCCGGCCACCGTGCGCCTGGCCGTGCTGCTGGCGATCCTGCTGCTGGTGGCCGGTTCCATGGCGTACTGGTACTGGCGCGCCAGCAGCAGCCCCGGCGCGGGCGCCAACCTGCCCGGCGTACCCATGCCGCTGACGGACGCTCCGGGAACGGCCGGCGTTGCCGGTCCCATCGTGGTGGTGCCCGGGACCGGCGGCGCCCTGCCGGAAGCCCCGGCGCCCTCGCCGCTGCCGCAGGACGTGCCGCGCGAACAGCGCCAGCCAGCCGGCGCGGCGGAACAGCAGGCGATGATTCAGGCCGCCGCGCAAGCGGCCGTGGCCGCCCAGCTGGCGCAACTGCAGCCGCCTGCGCCGCCCAGCCTGCCACCAGTGGCCGCGCCCGACAACAGCCAGATCCAGGTGGTACGCAACGATACGG
Organism: Janthinobacterium sp. Ant5-2-1; assembly: GCF_001445815.1. Lineage (NCBI taxonomy): Bacteria > Pseudomonadati > Pseudomonadota > Betaproteobacteria > Burkholderiales > Oxalobacteraceae > Janthinobacterium > Janthinobacterium sp. Ant5-2-1. The sequence continues at coordinate 171,295 of NZ_LNCE01000047.1, forward strand.
CGCCGCAAATCAACCCCGGTGTGCAGCAAGCCTACCAGGCCTTCAACGGGGGGCAGCTGGGCGCGGCGCGCCAGCAATATGAAAGCGTGCTGCGGCAGGATGCCAACAACCGCGATGCACTGCTGGGCCTGGCGGCCGTGGCGCAGCGCGAAAACCAGGGCGCGCAGGCGGCGTCGCTGTACGTGCGTTTGCTGGAGATCAATCCCGACGATGGCGTGGCGCTGGCCGGCCTGATCGGCCTGCGCCAGGGCGACGTCGTGCAGAGCGAGGCAAAACTGAAAGCCATCCTCGCCCGCACCCCCGACAGCGGCCCCGTGCTGTTTGCACTGGGCAATGTGTACGCCAAGCAGCGCCGCTGGAATGAAGCGCAGCAGCAATTTTTCCGCGCCTACAGCGCCGCGCCCGGCAATCCCGACTATGCCTTCAACCTGGCCGTGGGCCTGGACCGGCTGAACCAGCCGAAACTGGCCGCCACCTATTACCAGCGCGCCCTGACCCTGGCGCAAACCACGCCCGCCGCGTTCGACCCGGCCGTCGTGCAAACGCGTTTGCGCGAACTGGCGGCCCCCGCGCCGGCGGCCCAGGCCGACCCGGCCATCACCATCACACCCCGTCAGGAATAAGCATTACATGGCAGAACAGGCAAAACTTCCGCTGGGCAAATTGCTGATTCAGAAAGGCGTGATCAGCGAAGACCAGCTGCGCATCGCCCTGATCGAGCAGCGGCGCAGCAGCGAACCGCTGGGCAAGCTGCTGATCACCTTGGGCTTCGTCACGGAAGCCACGGTGCGCGAAGCGCTCAGCGAAAACCTGAAACAGGTCAGCGCGGACCTGTCGAGCCTGGTGGTCGACGCCATCGCCTTGAAACTGATCCCGAAGGACGTGGCCAAGCGCTACCGCGTCTTCCCCATCGTCTACGAGCGGCAGGCGGACAACCTGATCCTGGCCATGGCCGACACCAGCAACATCGTCGCGCTCGACCAGATCAGCGCCATGCTGGTCAAGGGCATCACGATTTCGACCGTGCTCGTCAACGAGTCCGACATTTCGCGCGCCATCGACCAGTACTATGGTTTTGAATTGTCGATCGACGGCATCCTGCACGAGATCGAAACGGGCGAAGTCAGCTATCAAAGCATGGCGTCGCCGTCGGACGAGTACAGCCAGCCCATGGTGCGCCTGATCGACGCGTTGCTGGCCGATGCCGTGCAGAACGGCGCCTCGGACATCCATTTCGAGCCGGAGCAGTCGTTCCTGCGCATCCGCTACCGCATCGACGGCATCCTGCGGCAAATCCGCAGCCTGCACAAATCGTACTGGCCGGCCATGGCCGTGCGCCTGAAGGTGATGTCGAACATGAATATCGCCGAGGCGCGCGCGCCGCAGGATGGACGCATCAGCATCAAATTTTCCGGCCGGCAAATCGACTTCCGCGCATCGGCGCAGCCCACCACGCATGGCGAAAACGTCGTGCTGCGCGTGCTGGACCGGCAAAAGGGCATCGTGCCGCTGGACTCTCTGGGCCTGGCCGAGGCGGAACTGAACTTGTTGAAACTCATGATCGCGCGGCCGGACGGCGTCATCCTCGTGACGGGCCCGACGGGCAGCGGCAAGACCACGACCCTGTATTCGATACTCAACCATATCAATACGGAAAGCGTCAACATCATGACCCTGGAGGACCCGGTCGAGTATCCGATGAACATGATACGCCAGACCTCCGTCAACGACTCCGTCAAGCTGGGCTTTGCCGACGGCATCCGCTCGATGATGCGGCAAGACCCGGACATCATTTTAGTTGGCGAGATCCGCGACCGCGAAACGGCGGAAATGGCCTTTGCCGCCGCCATGACGGGCCACCAGGTGTATTCCACCCTGCATACGAGCTCGGCCATCGGTTCCGTCGCGCGCCTGCTCGACATCGGCATCCTGCCCGACATCATGGCCGGCAACATCATCGGCATCGTGGCGCAGCGCCTCGTGCGCCGTTTGTGTCCGCATTGCAAGGAAACCGTGATCGCCGACGACGTCGAGCGCCGCCTGCTGGGCCTGGCAACGGACGATGCGCCCGTATCCATCTGCCGCGCCGTCGGGTGCGAGCGCTGCGCGCACCAGGGCTACAAGGGCCGCCTGGCCATCATGGAAATTCTCAAGATGACGGCCGAACTCGATGAATTGACGGCGCGCCGCGCCAGCTTGCGCGAATTGAAGAATGCGGCGCGCGCGGCCGGCTTCAAGGGCCTCGTCGACGACGGCATGCGCCGCGTGCTCGAAGGCGTCACCACCCTGGAAGAAGTGGGCCGCGTGGTCGACCTGACGGAAAGGCTGGCCTGATGGCGCAATATGTCTACCGCGCCATGGATGCCGCCGGCACATTGATTCCCGGCAGTATGGAGGCGGCCAACGTGCCGGACCTGGAAGCGCGCCTGCACCGCATGCAGCTCGACCTCATCGACTGCAAGATCACGGGCCAGTACCTGGTACTGCTGGGCAAGCGGGTCATCCACCGCCGCGACCTGATCAATTTCTGCTTCCATATGGAGCAATTGACGGGCGCGGGCGTGCCCATCCTGGAAGGCTTGAACGACTTGCGCGAAAGCACGGACCACCCGCGCCTGCGCGAAGTCGTCACGGATCTGATCGAAAGCATCGAGGGCGGCTTGCCCCTGTCGGGCGCGCTGGCCCAGCATGGCGACATTTTCGACGCCACGTTCACCAGCCTGATACTGGCGGGCGAACAGAGCGGCAAGATCGCCGAAGTCTTCAAGAACCTGTCGGAAAGTCTGAAATGGCAGGACGAACTGGCGTCGCAGACGCGCAAGATCGTCATGTACCCGATCATCGTCGCCATCGTCGTGGCGGCCGTGACGTTTTTCCTGATGATCTATCTGGTGCCCCAGCTGACGGCCTTCATCCGCAACATGGGCGGCGAACTGCCCCTGCACACGCGCGTGCTGATCTTTGTATCGAATGTCTTCATCGATTACTGGTATGTGCTGCTGGCCTTGCCCGTGCTGCTGTTCTTCGGCTTGCGCGCCCTTATCCGCCGCAGCGAGGCAGCCCGCTATACCTGGGATGGCTTGAAACTGCGGCTGTGGCTGGTCGGACCCGTGCTGCACAAGATCATCCTGGCCCGCTTCGCCACGTTTTTCGCCCTGATGTATGCTTCCGGCATCACGATACTCGAATGCATCCGCCTGTCCGAAGGCATCGCCGGCAACCAGGTGGTGGCGGCCGGTCTGCGCCGCGCCGCGCAGCTGATCAGCGAGGGCTACGGCGTGACCGCCGCCTTCCAGCACACGGGCATCTTCCCGCCGCTGGTGATCCGCATGCTGAAGGTGGGCGAGGCAACGGGTTCGCTCGATACGGCCTTGCGCAATGTCAGTTACTTTTACAACCGCGAAGTGAAGGAATTGATTGAAAAAGTGCAAGCCATGATCGAGCCGACCATGACGGTCATCCTGGGCCTGCTGCTGGGCTGGATCATGCTGTCGGTGCTGGGACCGATTTACGACACCATCAGTACAATCAAGACCTGAGGCCGCCGTGTTCCGCAAACAATTACTCTACATCACCAGCGACGCCCTGTGCGCCTACGACTGGGACCACGGCGTGCTGGGCCAGGGCCAGGCCTTTCCCGCCAGCGCGGCCGGGCTGGACGGTTTCGCCGCGTGGCTGGAAGATCCGCAGGCGCACCGTCTCGACGTGCCCGCCTACCTGCTGACGGACTTGATCGAGGAAGATTTCCAGCGCCAGCTGCTGCCCCACGTGCGCGGCAAGGCGGGCCGGGCCTTGCTGGAGTGGCGCAAGCAGCAATTGCACCGCGACACGCCCTACCGGGGCAGCACCCTGCTGGGCCGCGAAAACACGGGCCGCCACGACGACCAGGTGCTGTTCTTCGCCCTGACCAACCCGTCTCTGCTGCAGCCGTGGACGGAGGCGCTCGAACACCTGCGCGTGCCCGTGGCCGGCATCTATTCGACCAGCCTGCTCAGTATCGCGCTGGTCAAAAAACTGTCGATCGCGCATGAGCACTTGCTGCTGGTGACGCAGCAATCGGGCGGCTTGCGGCAAAGTTACTATGAAAAGGGCCAGCTGCGCTTTTCGCGCCAGACGGCCACCATCGCACTCGACGGCGTGGCCGTGAATATTGCGCTGGAAACGGAAAAGACGCGGCAATTTCTCACCAGCACGCGCATGCTGGCGCGCGGCGACGTCTTGAATACCGTCATCCTGGCGCCGGCCCCGCAAATTGCCAAGCTCGAATTGCTGTGTGATAACGGCGTCGAAGTTGCCTACCACTTCATCGACCTGCAACTGGCCGGCGAACGGGTGGGCTTGCGCCGGACGCCGGCGCTGGCCGACGAATTGCTGCTGACCTTGCTGGGCAAGCATCCGCCGTCCAGCCACTATCCGCCCGGCGCGCTGGCCCGCTATTACCACTTCCAGCGCGCGCGCAAGACGCTGTATGGCGCCAGCACGCTGATCGGCGCGTCGGCAGCCCTGTGGTGCGCGATTAACTTGCTCGGCGGCATAGCCGACGGGGCCACCATCGCGCGCCTGGCGCAGGAAACGGCGTCCTACCAGGAGCGCTACCGCAGCGTCATGTCGACCCAGCCGCCGGCGCCGGCCAAGACGCAGAACATGAAAGTGGCCGTGACCCTGGGCCACATGATCGCCAGCCAGGCGCCGGAACCGGGCCGTCTGCTGGGCATGCTGAGCGCCGCGCTGGACCAGGCGCCGCAGGTGGCGCTGGGCCAGCTGCACTGGCATGCGGGTCAGGCGCCCGCGCGCACGGCCAGCAATCAGCCGCCGCAACAGCACCAAAGTACGGGCGCGCCGACCGGCAGCGCCCTGGCCGGCATTCCCGTCGCGCCGCCGCAGGCGCTGCGCCTGGAAGCGGACGTGGCCATGCCGAACAACGATTACCGCGCGGCCCTGGCCGCCATCACGGCCTTCGCGCAAACCTTGGCGCGCCAGCCGGGCTTGCAAGTGACGATCGAAGAAACGCCGCTCGACCTGCGCCCCAGCGTGGCCCTGTCCGGCAAGAGCGCCGTGCCGGCCGCGGCCAGCCAGGCCCGCTTCACCCTTCTGCTCGCGTGGCAGCCATGAGCGGCCCCGTCAAGCAGCCGCCCCTGCCCGGCATGCAGCGAACCGCCACGTCCGCGCGCACCCTGCCCGCCTGGCTGGGTGAACTGCACCTGATACGCCGCGCCCTGCTGTGCTTTACGCTGACCATGCTGGCCAGCCTGGTGCTGCTGAGCCTGAGCATCGCCTACCGCGAGCGCGAAGCGCAGCAGCTGGACCTGGCCCAGCGCACGCGTTCGGCGGCCGCCATGCTGTTCAACCACGCGGAGGCGGAGAAGCAGGAAATCCGCGCCTACGAACCGCAATTCCTGGCCCTTGGCCGGCGCGGCCTGATCGGCGAGGAAAACCGCCTGGCCTGGATCGACGCCATCCGCCGCAGCCAGGAACAGCGCAAACTGCTGCCGATCAGCTATGACATCAGTCCGCAGCAAGGGCTGCAAGTGCCGCTGCCCATGGTGATGGGACAATATCAGCTACGCGGCAGCCGCATGCGCCTGCAGATGGATTTGCTACACGAGATGGATTTGCTGAACCTGCTGGACGATTTGCGCCAGGCCGGCTATTTCGCCGTGCAGGATTGTTCGCTCAAGCGTCATGCGGCCGCCGCGGCCGCAGCCGGGCCGGGCAGCGGCGGTGTTGCAACGCCCACATTGGGCGCCGAATGCGAGCTGCTGTGGCTGACATTGGGCAGCGCGCCCGTGCCGGGGCGGCCATGAAGCGCACACTCGTCCTGCGTGCCTGCGTCCTGTACGCGCTGCTGGCTGGCGCCGCGCTCACGGCCCAGGCACAGTCACAGTCACCGCAGCTGGGGCGCTTGTTCCTGTCGCCCGAGCAGCGCGCCCAGCTCGACGCGCAGCGCTACGGCCCGCCGGCGCCCGATCCGGCCCTGACGGCACCCCCATCTCCGCCGCCGCCACCGCCGCCCGCCCCGCCCGTGGAATTGAATGGCGTGGTACAGCGCAGCAGCGGCCGCTCTACCGTCTGGCTGAACCAGGAAGCGCAGAACGAGCCGCACAACCGTCTCGCGCGCGGCAAATCGGGCGCGCCCGGCACCCTGACCTTGCGCCTGTCGAACGGCCAGGTGGTGCTGCTGAAACCCGGCCAGCGCTACGATCCGGCCAGCGGCACGGTGACCGAAGCGCAGGAGGGCCAGCCATGACGCCGCGCCAACCTCGTCGCCAGCGCGGCGCCGCCCTGTTGCTGCTGGTGGCCGTGCTGGGCCTGGGTACGGCCAGCCTGCTGATCAGCGCCTTCGGGCGCAACACGGGCGAAGCCGAACGCCAGCAGCGCACCCTGGCCACCCTGGCGCAGGCGCGCGACGCCTTGCTGGGCTTTGCGGCGACCAATGGCCGCCTGCCCCGCCCTGCCGCCTCCGCGCTCGATGGACGCGAACGGGCCGCCGACTGCGCCGGCGACACCGACTGCAGCGGCTTTTTGCCGTGGGTCGCGCTGGGCGTGGGCGGCGTGGATGCCTGGGGCAAGCTGCTGCGCTACAGCGTCACGCCGGAAATGGCGCGCGCGCCCATCGTCTCGTTTTCCGCCGTCGCCAACAGAGTCGTTGTGACGCGCGACGGGCGCGGCGAATTCGCCTTCGTGGCTGGCCAGGCGCTGTGCGACGTCAGCGCCCAATGTCTGCCTGCCGTGTTGTTTTCGCAAGGCAAGGATCATCACGGCACGGCCGCCAGCGGCGTGACGCAGATCAATACGGCGCGCGGCAATATCGATGAAGCGGCCAACGACAGCGCCAGCCGCAGCTTCATTACCCGCCCCGCCACCGGGCTGGCCACGCTGCCCGGCGGCGCCTTTGACGACATGCTGACCTGGATTACCTTGCCCACCCTGTACCAACGCATGCGCGCCGCGCGCAACCTGCCATGAGCGCCCCCCATCCACGCCGCCAGACCGGCTTTTCCCTGATCGAGATCGCCATCGTGCTCGTCATCGTCGGCCTGATGATAGGCGGCCTCGTCACGCCGTTGACGGTGCAGCTGGAACAGCGCAAGGTAGCCGAGACGCAACAAGCGCTGAATGAAGCGAAGGAAGCGCTGACGGGTTACGCGTTGCGCTACGGCTACCTGCCGTGTCCCGCCATCTCCGCCATGAACGGCCTGGAAGACCGGCGCGGCACGCGCTGCACGGGCGAAAAACGCGCCGGCTTCCTGCCCTGGGCCACCTTGGGGTTGCGCCAGGGCGACAGCTGGAACCATCTGTTCCGCTACAGCGTCACGCCGGCTTTCAGCGACAGCGAGCAGCAGTTCCACCTGGGCACGCCGCGCGACATCAGCATCGTCACGCGCAATGGCGGCGCGCTGCTGCAGGCGACGGCCTTGAGCGACATCCCCGCCATGATCATGTCGCACGGAAAAAACGGCTTTGGCGCCATGGGCATGCAGGGCCAGCGCCAGGCTGTGCCTTTCGGCAATAACGTCGACGAGCGCAACAATGCATCGAACGCCACCACCTTCATCAGCCGCGCCGCCAGCGGCCCGCAGCAGCCGGGCGGCGAGTTCGACGATATCGTCGTCTGGCTGTCGCCGAACATCCTGTTCAACCGCATGGTGGCGGCGCAAAGGCTGCCCCGCTGATGCGCATGCTCCGGCCCGCCCTCACCATCGCCCGCTACACGCTGCTCGAAGCGCTACGCAGCCGCCTGCCGTGGCTGTTCCTGCTGGCCGCCTGCGCCGCGGCCGGCCTGGCCGGCTTCCTGCAGCAACTGGCACTGACGGAAAGCGGCGCCGTGCAGGCGTCCCTGCTGGCGGCCGCCTTGCGCCTGGCCGGCGTCTTCCTGCTGGCCACATTCATCATCACCAGCATGGCGCGCGAAGCGGCCGACCGGGGCCTGGAATTGCTGCTGGCGCTACCCATGCCGCGCGCGGCCTACCTGCTGGGCAAACTGCTGGGCTACGGGGCGCTGGCGGCCATGCCCGCCGCGCTGTTCGGCCTGTTGATGGCGCTGTTTGCCGCCCCCGAGCAAAGCGCGCTGTGGGCCCTGTCCTTGCTGGGAGAATTGTGGATCGTCGCCGCCTTCAGCCTGCTGTGCGCGGCCAGCTTGCAGCAGGCCCTGCCGGCACTGGCCGCCACGGGCGGCTTTTATGTGCTGGCGCGCATGCTGGGCAGCCTGCAACTGCTGGCGCACGGCCCGCAGGCGGGCGATTCCTGGCCGCAACGGGCCACGGCCGGCGCCATCGACGTGCTGGCCCTGCTGCTGCCCCGCCTCGACACGTTTACACGCGCGGAATGGCTGCTGTACGCGACGGGAGACTGGCCAGCCCTGGCCGGCGTGGCGGCGCAAACGGCTATTTATGTGGCCTTGCTGGCCAGCTGCGCGCTGTGCGACTTTTACCGCAGGAACATCTGATGGCCGCCGCCCAGCGTCCCTGGACCAGCGTGCCGCGTCCCCTGTGCTGGCTGCTGGCGGCCTGCCTGCTGCTGCAACTGGGCTGGCGTCTGGCGCAACAGCACGCGCCCGCGCAGGCGCAGCCCTTGCCCGCCGCGCCGCCACCTGGCGTGGCGCGCCTGGCCAGCCTGGGCGAGCCGCTGGCCATGTCGAAGGCGATGCTGCTGTACCTGCAATCGTTCGAAGACCAGCCCGGCGTCAGCCTGCCGTGGCGCGCGCTCGACTACAACCGTCTGGCCGGCTGGCTGGAGACGGCGCAAACGCTCGATCCGCGCAGCCGCTATGCGCTGGTCGCCGCCAGCGAGGTGTATGCGGGCGTGGCCGACCCGCAGCGCGCGCGGCGCATGCTGGCCTTTGTCGCCGCCAGCTTCGCGGCCGACCCGCAGCACCGCTGGCCCGCGATGGCGCAGGCCGTGCTGGTGGCCAAGCACCAGTTGCACGACCTGCCGCTGGCGCTCGGCTATGCAAGCGCGCTGCGCCAGCTGGCGACGGGGCCGCACGTGCCGCCGTGGGTGCGCGAAATGGAAGCGTTCATCCTGGAAGACATGGACCAGCTCGACAGCGCCCGCCTGGTGATCGGCGGCCTGATCGCCAGCGGCCAGATCAGCGATCCGCACGAGCTCGCTTTCCTCGCGCGCAAGCTCGACGAACTGGCCAAAAAGAAACAGGCGACGCCATGAGCCGCCGTCCGAAATGCCATGCGCGTGCGGCATCATTTGCAGTAAACTGCGATCCTGAAGCTGCCATACCCAGCACCTGCACTTTTTTCCAAGGAAATCCCATGCTCCCACGCCGCCAGCACGGCTTTACCCTCGTAGAAATCGCCATCGTCCTGGTCATCATCGGCTTGCTGCTCGGCGGCGTGCTCAAGGGACAAGGCTTGATCGACAGCGCCAAGGTGAAAAACATCATCCAGCAGTCGAATGCGCTGACGGCCGCCGTCAACGCCTACCAGGACAAGTTCCGCGCCCTGCCCGGCGACGATGTCCAGGGCACCGTGCACGTGCCCAATTCGGCCGGCAACGGCAATGGCGACGGCCAGATCGGCGACGGCCAGCCGCGCGAATTTACCCTGGCGCCGCAGCACCTGGCACTGGGCGGCTTCATCACCGGCTCGTTCAACGGCACTTCGCAATTCATGACCAGCGCCCAGGGCGGCGCCGTCTACCTGTACAACGACGAAGTGGGCGGCCGGGCCGGCAACGGCATCCGTTTCGACAACCTGCCCGAGAGCTACGCGGAGCAGATCGACAGCAAACTCGACGATGGTGTGGCCAGCACGGGCAGCGTCCGGGCGAACATGCCCTATGGCAATGCCGGTGCTATCATCCCCCGCACCGCCGTCTTTTTCTAAGCCGCAAGTCACTATCGAAGGAATACCATGTCACTGCACCGCACACTCATCGTCTCCCTGGCCGCCTGCGCCTTGCTGGCCGGCAGCGCGCATGCCCAATACGTGGGACCGACGACCGGCCCGGCCGCGCCCGGCAATGTGGCCGCCATCCTGAAAAATCCCGTCGACGACCAGGCCGTCGTGCTGCGCGGCAATCTGCTGCGCAAAGTGGGCAACGAGAAATATACGTTCTCCGACGGCACGGCGGAAATCCGCGTGGACATCGACGACAAGGTCTTCATGAACCGCAAGATCGACGCCAGGACCCGCGTGGAAATCCGTGGCGAAGTGGAAAAAGATTTCATGGAAAGCCCGGAAATCGATGTCGACGTGCTGACCGTGGTTCCGTAAGTTTCCTTGCCATCCCGCCGCTGCGGCGGGATGGGCGTCACCCTCCTCTGTATGCCTTGCGCAACCTTTTTTCCATTACAGAAACTAGGCTTGTCAGAACAATCAATTTCGTCTAGCATCTTTTCATTCTAGGTCAGCCAGCGCCAGCGTCAGCCTGCCTGTCGACTCATCCATTCTGGGAGCTTTCCGGGTGCAAGATTTGCCTTCGATACGCTCAAGAATTTCATGGCTGGTGCTCGCCTGGGTCATTCCGACGGCACTCGTTTTTCTCCTGCTTGTGGCGCAAAGTTACACGCGCGAACGCGACCATGTCGTCAACGAAACGGCGCAGGCGGCGCGTGCCGTTGCCGCCGCCGTCGAACGCGACTTGAGCGGCGCGCAGATGGCCGCGCGCATCCTGGCCGCCTCGCCCGCCCTGCAAAACGACGACATCGGCGCCCTGCGCGCCCTGGCCGGCAGCCTGCTGCAGCCGGGCCTGGCCGTCAGCGCCTTCATCGTGTCCGACGCCAAGGGCCGCCAGCTGATCAATACATCGTTACCCGCCAGCCAGGCGCCGCCACCGTTGCCGCAAAAATGGGCCGCCAGCATGGAGCGCACGCGCGACCACGGCAAGCCTCGGCTGACCAGTTTGCTGACGGCGCCGGACGAGCTGCCGCGGCTGGCCCTGAACCAACCATTGCCGCGCGACAAGGGTCCCGCCTATGTGCTGACGGCGCTTTACCCGCCCGACTACCTGCCCGTGCTGCTGCGCGAACTGCACCTGCCCGCCTACCTGGGCGCGGCCATCGTCAATGCCGACGGCATCAACGTGGCGCGCACCCTGGCGCCGCAGCGTTATGTAGGCCAGCGCACCGTGGCGCCCCTGCTCGAGCAGATACGCCAGGCGCGCGAAGGCGTGCTGCGCCATGCCACCCTGGAAGGCCTCGACGTGTATACGGGCTTTCGCCGCGCGCCGGACGACGCGTGGACAGTGGCCGTCACCATGCGCACCAGCACGGTGGCCGAAGCCCTGCTGGGCTCCGTGGTCACCGGTTCCCTCATCCTGGCCCTGCTGCTGGGCGCCGGCTTTGCCCTGGCCTGGCGCGTGGGCGGCCGTCTGGCCCGCACCCTGCACGAACTGACGCAGCAGATCCACGCGCTGGCGCAAGGCAAGCCCCTGCTCTCGAACCGGCACGCGGACCGCGAGTCGGCCGACATGGCAAGCGCCCTGGGCGCGCTGGAACGCGACTTGCGGCGCCACCGCACGCAGCTCGAAAGCCTGGTGGCAGAACGCACGCTGGCCCTGGAAAAATCCACGCGCCTGCTGGAAACCGTGTACGCGACGGCGCCCATCGGCATGCTGTTCGTGGGCCTGGACTTACGCATCGTCATGATCAACCACTACCTGGCCGCCATCCACGGGGCCAGCGTGGCGCAGCATCTGGGCCGTCCCGTGGGCGCCATGCTGTTCGACGACGCCGTGCGCCTGGAGGTGGAGCGCTGCGTGCGCCAGGTGCTCGAAACGGGATTGCCCATCGTCGACCTCGAATTGCAAGGCCATGGCGGGCAGCAACGCGAGCAGCTGAGCCACTGGGTCGTCTCGTATCATCCGATCTTCGGCCCCGAGCAGCAGTTGCTGGGGGTATCGGGCCTGTGGCTGGACATTAGCGAACGCAAACGCAGCGAAGCGGAGTTTCGCCGTTCGAAACACCTGTTCGGCACCATCATCGAAAACATCCCGGCCATGGTCTTCGTCAAGCGTGCTGACAAGCTGAGCTTTGAAATGATCAACCGCCACGCGGAACTGACCCTGGGACGCTCGCGCGAGCAATTGCTGGGCAAGACGGACCACGATTTCTTCCCGCCGCAGCAGGCGTCCGCTTTTGTGAGCGCCGACCGCAAGCTGCTGGCCACGGGGCAGATGGTGGAAATCGAACAGGAGGCGATCAACACGGCCGACGGCACGACGCGCCACTTCACCACGCGCAAGGTGGTCCTGCGCGACGATGCGGGGCGCGCCAGCCACGTGCTGGGGGTGTCGATCGACATCACGGAACGCAAGCGCGCCACCGAGGTGCTGCACGCCACCACCTTGCGCCTGGAACAGAGCGAGCGCTTCATCCGTACCGTCACCGACAACCTGCCTGGCATGGTGTCGTACTGGGGCGCCGATCTGCGTTGCCGCTTCGCAAATAATTTCTATAACGAATGGTTTGGCCGCAGCAGCGCCGAACTGGCCGGCATCCACATGAGCGAATTGCTGGGGCAGGAACTGTTCGACGTGTATGCGCCCCATGTCGAGGGCGTGCTGGCGGGCCGGCCGCAAAGCTTCGAGCGCGACCTGCTCGACCCCACGGGTCAGGTGTGCCACACGTGGACCAACTACATTCCCGATGTCGACGATGGCGGCGGCGTGCGCGGCTTCTTCGTGCTGGCCTCGGACGTGTCCGAGCTCAAGCGCACGGAATTGCGTCTGCACGAACTCAACGAACAAATGGTGCGCGCGCGCGACAAGGCCGAGGCGGCCAGCACGGCGAAGAGCGAATTCGTCGCCAACATGAGCCATGAAATCCGCACGCCGATGAACGCCATCATCGGCCTGGCGCGCCTGCTGGAAGAGTCGCCGCTGGAACGGCGCGAGCGCAGCTATGTGGGCAAGATCCAGATGGCCACGCAGTCGCTGCTCAACATCGTCAACGACGTGCTCGATTTCTCCAAGATCGAGGCGGGACAAATGGTGCTGGAACAGCGCCGCTTCCAGCTCGAACGCATGCTGGGCAGCGTGGGCGTGCTGCTGGCCAGCAGCGCCTGGGCGCGCGGCGTGGAGCCCGTGTTCGTGCTCGACCCGCGCGTGCCGGACGAACTGATCGGCGACTCCCTGCGCGTGGAACAGATCCTCATCAACCTGATGGGCAACGCCGTCAAGTTCACCGCGCATGGCGAAGTGGTGCTGTCCATCGCCATGGCGGCCGAGGATGCGGCAGGCGCGACGCTGGAGTTTTCCGTGCGCGACACGGGCATCGGCATCGGCGCGGCCGAGCAGGAGCACATCTTCGACGCGTTTTCCCAGGGCGACAGCGGCACCAGCCGGAAATACGGCGGCACGGGACTGGGGCTGGCCATCTGCCGGCGCATGGTGGAATTGATGGGCGGCCAGCTCAGCGTGAAAAGCACGCTGGGCGTAGGTTCCGACTTCCGTTTCAGCTGCCGCTTCGACAAGGTGGCGCCGCCGCTCGAGGCGCCCGGCAAGGGCGCGCCCAGGGCGCTGTCGCTGCTGATCATCGACGACAACGCCAGCGTGCGCGCCATGCTGGAAGACTGGTGCGCGGCGCAGGGCTGGCACAGCCGCAGCGCCGACAGCGGCGCGGCCGGCCTGGACCTGCTGCGCAAGCATGCCGGCGACGAACGGGCGGCGGACCTTGTGTTGCTGGACGCGGCCATGCCGGGCATGGATGGCATTTCCATGCTCACCGAGGCGCGCACCGACGAACACCTGGCGCTGCCGCCCGTGATCATGCTGGTGGCCGACCAGGACAGCGAAAACCTCGAACGCCTGGCCGACAGCCTGATGCTGGCCGGCATCGTCTCGAAACCGGCCACCCCGGCGCGCCTGCTGGCGGCCGTCACGGCCGTGCGGGATGGACGCAATGGCCGCAGCGCGCCATCCGTGCTGCCCGTTTCCACGCCCTTGTCGGGCTTGCTGGAAGGCATGCGCGTCCTGCTGGTGGAAGACAATGAAATCAACCAGGAAGTGGCGCAGTACATCCTGCTGCACTCGGGCGCGCGCGTGGCCGTGGCGGCCAACGGCAGGCTGGCCGTCGACATGCTGGCGCACAGCCCGCAAGCGTGGGACGTGGTGCTGATGGATTTGCAGATGCCCGTCATGAATGGCTACGACGCCACGCTGGCCATCCGCGCGCTGGGCTTGCCGGACTTGCCCATCGTCGCCATGACGGCCAACGCCATGGACGAGGACCGCCTGCGCGCCATTGCCAGCGGCATGAATGCGCACGTGGCCAAGCCCATCGATGTCGACGACATGATCGAGACCCTGACCCGGCTGGTGCCGGCGCCCCACAGTGGCGGCAGCAGCGCCGCTCAGCCAGGCGGCGCCGCCACGGAAGTGCTGGACATGCCGGCCGCGATACCCGGCATCGACTTGGCTGCGGCCCTGCACCGCTTTGGCGGCGACTACGGCGCCTTCCTGGCCCTGCTCAAGCGCTTTGAGAATTCGCAAGGCGACGCCGTCGAGGAAACCGGGCGCCTATTGGCCGCTGGCCAGGCGCGGCAGGCGGCGCAACTGCTGCACCGCGTGTGCGGCGTGGCGGCCAACCTGGGCGCCACGCGCGTCGCCAGCCTGGCCGGCGACGCGGAAAAATCGCTGCACGGGGGCGGTTCGCAAGCCACCGCCGCCTTGCTGGGACAGCTGGAACTGGCGATGGCCGAAGTCATCGAAGCGGCGCGCGCCCTGCCCTCGCCCCTGCGGCGCGGCCAGCCGGCACAAGCCGCGCCCGGCAGCGCACCGCTCGACCTGCGCGCCGGCCTGGCCGACTTGCTCGTCCTGATCCGCAACAATAACCTGAAGGCGCTGGCCCAATTCCACGCCCTGCACCCCGCCCTACAACAATCAGACCGGGAAGCGGCCCTGGCGCTGGCAAACGCGATCGAGACACTGAACTTTTCCGAAGCGGAAAAACTCGTGCTCGATCAGCTGAAACGAGAGGAAAACAAGTGAGCTGGACCAACCTTGCCATGAACGGGCGCATCCTCATCGTCGATGACGCCATGGAAAACATCCAGATCCTGCACCAGCTGCTGCGCGAGGAACACGACGTGCTGTTCGCCCTGAGCGGCGAGAAGGCGCTGGAAATCGCACATAATCAACTGCCGGACCTGATCCTGCTCGACGCCGTCATGCCAGGCATGGATGGCTATGCCGTGTGTAACGCGCTGCGCGAATCGGCCATCCTCAGCGCCATCCCCGTCATCTTCGTCACGGCCCTGAACCAGCCCGAGGACGAAACACGGGCGCTGGAAGCGGGCGCCGTCGATTTCATAACGAAACCGTTCAACGCGGCCGTCGTGCGGGCCCGCGTGCGCAGCCAGCTGACCATCAAGCGGCAAGCCGACGCCATGCGCGAACTGTCGCTGACGGATTCGCTGACGGGCGTGGCCAACCGGCGCAGCTTCAACGACACGATGGACAGCGAATGGCGGCGCTGCGCGCGCGACGGCATGCCGATGGCCCTCATCATGGCCGATATCGACCACTTCAAGGATTACAACGATACCTATGGCCACCAGGCGGGCGACCTGTGCCTGCAGCAGGTAAGCGCCGCCCTGCGCCGCTGCGCCGTGCGCCCGCCCGACCTGCTGGCGCGCTACGGCGGCGAGGAATTCATCATCCTGCTGCCGCAGGAAACGCGCGACGGCGCCGAGGTGGTGGCCCAGCGCATCCTCGACGAAGTGCGCGCGCTGGACATTCCCCACGCCAGGTCGAGCGTCGGCCCGCACGTCACCGTCAGCCTGGGCATGGCCAGCGTCATGCCCACGGAAGGCATGGACCCCAGCGCCCTGATCCGCGCAGCCGACGCCCTGCTGTACCGCGCCAAGCATACGGGACGGGACAGGTATTGCGCGTCGGAGGGGGAGTGAAGAGGATGCGCGCCTGCGTCGGCTTACGCCAACCTACGCGGCGAGCCAGGCTTATCCCTCAGGGATAGCAGCGCATCAAAAACTCCGCCACGCACACGGGTTTCGTGTCGCCTTCCCTTTCCATGGTGACAGCCCAGTTCACTTGCGCGCCTTCCGGCAAGTCGTCGACGGACAGGATGTCGAGCCGCGCGCGCAGACGGCTGCCCACGGGCACGGGGGCGGGGAAGCGCACTTTATTCAAGCCATAGTTGATGGCCATGCGGATGCCGGCCATGTGCAAGGCGCCCTGCAACATGGCCGGCAGCAGCGATAACGTCAAAAAACCGTGCGCCACGGTGCAGCCGTACGGCGACTCGCGCGCGCAGCGCTCCGTATCGACGTGGATCCACTGATGGTCGTCGGTGGCGTCGGCAAACGTATCGATGCGCTGCTGGGTGATGGCGAGCCAGTCGGAGACGGCCACGTGCTGTCCCGCCAGCGCCTGGAAACCGGCGATGCCGGCGATATCACGCATGCTGCTCTCCGGCAGGGCGGCGGCCGAACATGCCCATGCCTTCGACGGTGGTGACCACCTCGCCATGCTGGTTGCGCACGCTCCACACGGAAATGACAATGCCGCGGTCCGGCTTCGACGTGGACGGACGCACTTCCTTGACCTGGTAGGTCAGCTGCAAGGTGTCGCCCGCGCGCACGGGCTTGAGCCAGCGGATGCTGTCCAGGCCGGGCGAGCCCATGCTGGACGAATGCTTGAGCAGATTGTCCACCACCAGGCGCATCATCATGCCGCACGTATGCCAGCCGCTGGCAATGACGCCCTTGAAGATGGTCTTTTCGGCGGCCTCATGGTCGACATGGAATGGCTGTGGATCGAAATCCGTGGCGAAGGCGATGATTTCCTTCTCCGTCACATGGCGCTGGCCCAGGTCGATTTCCAGGCCTTGCGTAAAGTCTTCGAAATACCAGTGTTTCGGGGTGATGGCAGGCGATGCGGTCATGCGGTCTCCGTCGGCAAGAAGCCCGGCTGGGCGATAAAACGCTCGATGTGATGCTCCACGTCGCCCAGGGTCAGGGCGATCATGGAAAGGCGCTTGAAATGGTGGGCGGCGGGCAATTCATCCGTGACGCCCATGCCGCCATGCAATTGCACGGCTTGCTGGCCGACAAAGGTGGCGGCCAGTCCCACCCGCGCCTTGGCGGCGGAAACCGTGCGGCGTCGCTCGGCCGCATCTTCGCTGTCAACCTTGGCGGCGGCCAGCATGGCCATCGAGCGCGCCTGCTCCAGGTGGATGAACATGTCGGCCATGCGGTGCTGCAAGGCCTGGAACTTGCCGATCGGCGCGCCGAACTGCTGGCGCGTCTTCAAGTACTCGAGGGTGGCGGCAAAGATGGCGTCCATGGCGCCCACGGCTTCCGCGCACAGCAGCGCGGCGCCATAGTCGAGCGCCGCGTCCAGCACGGGCCAGCCCTGCCCCGCCTGGCCGATAAGAGCGTCGTGGCCCAGCACCACTTGCACGAGGGTGACGGTGGCGGCGCGCTGGCCGTCGATGGTGCGGTAGTCGCGCACGCTGACACCGGGCGCGTCGGCGGGCACGAGGAACAGCGAGATGCCATCCGTATCCATCTGGCTACCGCTGCTGCGCGCCGAGACGATCAGCGCGCCCGCCTGCGCGCCATGGATGACGACGGTTTTCTCGCCATCGAGCACGAAGCCGTCGCCGCTGGCCTTGGCGGTCGTGGCGATATCGTGCATATCGTGGCGCGACTGCCGCTCGCCCAGCGCACACGCGAGTTTCAGGCTGCCGCTGGCCACCTGCTCCAGCACGCCGTCGTGGCCGCCGGCCAGGCTCAGGAAGCGCGCGCCCAGCACGGTGGCCAGATAGGGCTCGACCACCAGGCCCCGGCCCAGTTCCTGCATCACCAGCAGCATGTCGACGGCCGTGCCGTCGAAGCCGCCCGCGCCGGCCGGCAGCGGCAAGGCCGTCATGCCCAGTTCGGCCAGTGTGGCCCAGGCAGAATCGGACGTACCCGTGGCCGAGTGGACGATCTGCTTGCGCGTTTCAAACGGGTAATCCTTGTCGACCCAGCGCCGCAGCGCATCGGCGAATTGCTGCTGTTCCTGATTAAATTGAAAGTCCATGTCGTCTCCTTCTGGCTTACAGGCCCAGGATCATCTGCGTGATGATGTTTTTCTGGATTTCATTCGAGCCGCCATAAATCGATGTCTTGCGGTAATTGAAGTAATACGCGGCCAGCGGCGCGGCCAGGTCGTCACCGCCAGCGCCGTGCGGCACGCTGCCATCAAGGAAGTCAGGATCGAAAGGCAAGGCTTGCGGGCCGATGGCTTCAAGCATCAGTTCCGTCAGCTGCTGCTGCAATTCCGAGCCGCGCACCTTCAGCATCGACGCCTGCGGTCCCGGCCCCTTGCCCTCTTCGCTGATGACGCGCAAGACCGTCATTTCCAGCGCCATCAATTCGATTTCCAGAGTAGCGACCTTGGCGGCAAAGGCGGGATCGTGCAGCAGCGGCGCGCCGCGCTTGCTTTGCTGCATGGCCAGCTGCTTGAGGAACGTCAGCTCGCGCTTGGAACGGCCGACGGCGGCGATGCCCGTGCGTTCGTGGCCCAGCAGATACTTGGCGTAGGTCCAGCCCTTGTTTTCCTGGCCAACCAGGTTGCTGACCGGCACGCGCACATTGTCGAAGAAGACTTCGTTCACTTCATGCTCTTCATCGAGCATGATGATGGGGCGCACGGTGATGCCCGGCGTTTTCATGTCGATCAGCAAGAAACTGATGCCTTCCTGCTTGCGCACCGTGCTGTCGGTGCGCACCAGGCAAAAGATCATGTCCGCGTGCTGGCCCAAGGTGGTCCAGGTTTTCTGGCCATTCACGATGTAATGGTCGCCGTCGCGCTGGGCCGTCGTTTTCAGGGAAGCGAGGTCGGAACCGGCGCCCGGTTCGGAATAACCCTGGCACCACCAGTCGTCGCAGTTCAAAATGCGCGGCAAGTAGTATGCTTTTTGCTCGGCGTTGGCGAAAGCCATGATGACGGGCGCCACCATGTTCACGCCGAATGGCAGAATCGGCGGCGTGGCGGCGCGCGCGCACTCGTCTTCCCAGATGTGGCGCTGCACGGCCGTCCATCCTGTGCCGCCATATTCGACGGGCCAGGCCGGCGCGGCCCAGCCCTGCTGCGCGACGATCTTGTGCCAGCGCACGTAATCGTCGCGGTTCAGGCGCAGATGCTGGCGCACCTTGCGCTGCAAATCCGCCGGCAAATGGGTGTCGAGGAAGGCGCGCACCGTGTCGCGGAAGGCCATCTCCTCGGCCTTGTAATGCAGGTCCATGTCTGTCTCCTTGTTCTTATCGGTTGCCGTGATGACTGCACGCAAGGAAGCTCAGCGCACAAAAAAGCACGACCGTTCTCAAGGATTGTACAACAGATTGAACGTGACGCCAGGGGTTTTACGATGGCTGGCGCTGGGTGAATTGGCTGACTGCTGCCGTTGGCACTTCACCTATGTGTGCGACAGAATATTGACGAGCTTGCCGAACGGGTCGCGCACGAAAAACCGCCTGACACCCCAAGGTTCATCGGTGAGGCCATATTCAATGGGAAACCCTGCTCCGGACATGCGTTCAAAAGCGGCATCCACGTCATCGACTTCAATGGAAAGGTCGGGCACGGCAGTATTCGAGCCGCCTTCCGTCGCAAAGCTCACTTGAACGTTCATCTCGGTCTGCGAACCATACGTCATGATCCAGCCGTGGTCCATCAACAGGCTCAGCCCCAGCACTTCCTCGTAAAACTTCCGCGCCAGGCCCGGATCCGACGCCGGGAAATTTGCAACGATGCGCTTGACTTGCATAGTTTTTCTCCTTGTCAATATAAGCTTAGAGCTCTATTTTCCAAACCTGCTCAATATCGTCATCCACTTCTCCAGGCATGGCCGCTTCTGACGAAACTGCCATCTTCCGCAATTACCTTTGAAGCAACAAGCCCCGCAGCAGCAATTCCAATGCAGCAGTTCCTTTTACCAGGCGCGCCTTGCCTTCGTCGCCGTCGGCGATCCAGAACGCCGCTTCCGCCAGGCTGCCGTAGATCAGCGAAGCCAATGCCTGCGGGCAAGCGTCGGCCACGATGCCCTGGTGAATCATCTGCTGGATAAGCCCTTGCATCGACTCGAGGCAATAGCGCTGCGAGTCCGGTGAAGCGCCGCCCAGGACCGCCCTGGCATCGCGCAACACGATGCGCTGAATGTCCGGTTCCAGGGCCATCTCCAGATAGGCACGGCAGCGATGGCGAAAGCCTTCCCACAGGTCTGCGGTGCTGTCGGAGATGGCTTGCAGGCGGCCATCCATTTCCGCGTCGATCTGCTCCACCACCGCCAGCAGCAAGCCCTTCTTGTCACCGAAGTGATGATATAGCGCACCACGCGTCAGCCCTGCCTGCGCGGTGAGGTCGTCCATGGACGTGTCGGCATAACCGCGCTCGCTGAACACTTTGCGCGCGGTGGCCAGCAACGAGGCGCGGGTTTCTTCCATTTCCACACGGGTGCGGCGAACCATTGTTTTCTCCTTGCATACGTAGCGTATGATTGTTTACATACAGTGCGTATGTATATATACTTTATTCATACGCGATGTATGTATTATCGCTGCGGCGTGTCTCCGTTGCAAGCGGGGCACGGCCCGTTTATCGCCTGATCACATGAAGGATATGCACCATGAGTACGTCTTCCTGCGCTGCCGCAGAAACTTCCGCCCGCCACCCGTGGCTGGCGGTCACCGCTGTCGGCATGGCCACCTTTTCCGTCGTGACGACGGAAATGCTCCCGGTCGGCCTGTTGACGCCGATTGCCGACACCCTCGGCACCTCCACGGGAACGGCCGGTCTGATGATCTCGC
Source organism: Janthinobacterium sp. Ant5-2-1 (assembly GCF_001445815.1). Lineage (NCBI taxonomy): Bacteria > Pseudomonadati > Pseudomonadota > Betaproteobacteria > Burkholderiales > Oxalobacteraceae > Janthinobacterium > Janthinobacterium sp. Ant5-2-1. The sequence goes on from NZ_LNCE01000047.1 coordinate 192,063, forward strand.
TGCCCGCATTGCTGGCGGCCTTGTTCGCGCCGCTGGTCGTGCTTGCATCGGGAAGCCTGGACAGGCGCAAGATTCTCTGCGGTTTGCTGACGCTCTTGGTGATCGCGAACATTGCCTCGGCCCTGGCGCAGAACATGGCGTGGATGCTGGCGGCGCGGGTACTCGTCGGTTTCTGCATGGGCGGCATCTGGGCCATCGCCGGCGGCCTCGCTTCCCGGCTGGTTCCTGCCCGCTCGGTTGGCCTGGCAACGTCGGTCATCTTCGGCGGCGTGGCGGCCGCTTCCGTGCTGGGCGTGCCGCTAGGCGCACAAATCGGCGACCTCGCAGGATGGCGCTGGGCTTTCGGCGTCATGGCGCTGTTCAGCGGCCTGGTACTGGCGCTGCATCTGGCCGTCATTCCCGCCCTGCCTGCTGCCGCTTCGGCGACCTTGCGCCAATTCGGCAACCAGCTGCGCAACAGGCAGTTGCAAGCGGGACTGCTTCTGACCCTGCTGCTGGTGACCAGCCATTTCATGGCCTTTACCTTCGTGCGCCCGCTACTGCTGTCCGTGTCGGGCTTCGATACGCAATGGCTGGGCGCACTGCTGTTTGCCTATGGCTTCGCGGGCATCATTGGAAACTTCCTGGCCGGTGTCGCTGCGGCGCGGCGCACGGCGACTACCATCATCGCCATCTCGGGCGGCCTGCTGCTCACGCCGCTGCTGTTCCTCGCTGTCGGCGAGTCCTGCATCGGCGGCGGCGTGGTGCTGCTGGCCTGGGGCTTGGCCTACGGCGGCGTATCGGTCGGCCTGATGACCTTGATGATGAAGGCGGCGCCCGGGGCCGTGGAGATCGTCGCCGCGCTGTATGTGGGCGTCTTCAATATCGGCATCGCGCTCGGGGCGTGGACCGGTGGCCAAGCCGTCGACAGGCTGGGCCTCTCGGCCAACCTGTGGCTTGCCGCAGGATTTGCCGCTGCCGCCTTGCTGCTGGCGTCTGGCATCAGCGTTGCCGGAGCCAACAAACGCCCTGGCGCTGCAAGGGATTGACGCTGGCCGCCATCAGCCATACAAGTGCAGCAGCACTTGCACGGCCACGATCTTGACGATGGTCATGCTGGGGAAAATCATCGCATAGCCGAGGTTCGGCCGGTCCGACTTGGCCAGGCGGTTGGCGAACACGAGCACGGCCGGGTTGCCCGTGGCGCCGGCCGCGATACCGAGCAATTCAGGAAACGGCAGGCGCAGGAAGACCTTGCCCAGGATGACGACAAGGGCCACCACCACCAGCACCGTCACGGCGCCGAGCGCCAGCATGGGCAAGCCGTCGGCGCCCACTTGCTGCACGAAAGGCAAGCCGGACGCCATGCCGACGGAAGCGAGGAATATCGTCAAGCCATAGTTGCGCATGACCAGGTTGGCCGACAACGGCAAGCGCCAGCTGATCTTGCCGACTCGGCCCAGGCGGCCCAAAATCAGCGCCATCACCAGCGGCCCACCGGCCAGGCCCAGGCTGAACGAGCCTATCCACGGCAAGGGAATAGGCACCAGGCCCAGCAGCACGCCCAAGACCATGCCCATGCCCAGCGACACATAGCTGAACTCGGCCGTGGCCGTGATGGAGTTGCCGAACAGCTTGCGCACGTCGGCCGCATGTTTGGCCGGCGCGATGGCCATCACCCTGTCGCCGAATTCCAGGGTCAGGAACGGGTGCGGCAAAATCATGGCGTCGCCGCGGCGGATGAACGCGATCTGCAGGGGGAAATCCTTGGCCAGGTTCAGCTCGCCCAGGGGCACGCCGACGATTTCCGCGTCGGACACGAACACTTCCGTGCCATCGAAATCGCTGCGGTCCTTCATCAGGCGGCCCGGGTCCAGATGGCCCAGCGCCGTGCGCGCCGCTTCCACGCCCGCCACCGTGCCCGACACCATCAGCGCGTCGCCCACGCCAAGCACGAGGCTTGGGTCGGGCAAACGGTTCTGGTGGCCCTGGCGCACACCGATCACTTGCACGCCAGCCAGGGGGCCGTCGGCCAGTTCGGACAGGGCCGCGCCTGCCAATTTGGCTGCATCGATGGTGATTTCGGACACGACGATGGGCGCCGGCGGCGGCGTCAGCACGGGTTTCAAGATGCGCCCGGCCAGGTACAGGCCCAGCATGGGGCCGACGACGCCGAACGGATACGCGACGGCATAGCCGACGGCCGCGTCGCCATTGCCGTGCGACGCTTCCAGCGCCGCCTGCAAGGCGGCCGTGCTGGTCATGGCGCCGGCAAACACGCCGCTGGCCATGCGCAGCGAGATATCGATCCATTGCCCGCCCCAGATGGACACGGCCAGGCCGCCCATGACGGCGACAAAGGCGATCAGATTGTGTTTCTGTCCCGCGCCGCGCAAGCCGGCGAAAAACTGTACGCCGTACTGCACGCCGATGCCATACAGGAACAGCAGCAAGCCGATGGAGCCGACCATCGGCGGCGGCACGGAAGCGGGAGCAAAGGCACCCAGCGCCAGCCCCGCGAACAGCACGCCGCCCACGCCCAGCGAAAAGCCGAACACGCTGATGCGCCCCAGCGCATAACCGGCGCCGATAACGAGGAACAGGGCGAGGATGGGCGACGATTCCAGGGTATGGCGGAAGAGTTCAAGCATGGGGCAGCCTTATTCTGGGGAAGGCCCAGTTTAACATGCACAAAAGCAACACGATGGCGATGATGACAAGCAAGCGTGCGCAGCTTTGCGCCACAAAACGGGCAAAAAAAAAGCCCGCTGCGGGAGCGGGCTGAATCTAATTCCTGTGAGGAAGTAGAGGAGACTGATGCATGATGCCGCATCGCAGCATATTCATCCAATTCTATGTTGTGATGATAGAAATATGTTTTATCAATATCTACCCTCCTCCTCGCGCAACGCCTGCTGCACGGCGGGACGCTCGCCGACGCGCTCGAACAAGCGCCGCACTTGCGGGAAGGCCGACAAGTCCACCTTGGTGTGCGCAGACCAGCCGAGGATGGTGTACAGATAGGCATCCGCGATGGAATAGCACTCGCCCAGCAGATACGGCCCGCCGGCCGCCAGTTGCCGCTCCACGTAATCGAGGCGGGCAGCCAGGCGCGAGCGGGCCACGTCCTGCGCCTGCCTGCCGTATTCCGGGTGGAACAGCCAGGGACTGAACACCTTGTGCAGCTCGGTGGCAATAAAACCCAGCCACGACTGCAGCTGCACGCGCGCCATGGTTCCTGCCGGCGCCGCCAGACCGCTGGCCGGCGCCAGATCGGCCAGGTATTGCACGATGGCCGTGCCCTCCAGCAAGATGGTGCCGTCGTCCAGCGCCAGCGCCGGCACGTACAGATTCGGATTGATGCGCGCATAATCGGCGCCCGTTTCCGTGATGCGCGGAATCTTGCGAATATCAACTCTTTCCAGTTCCAGCGCGATGCCCGCCTCGATGGCCACGATGTGCGGCGACAAAGAACACTTTCCCGTTGCGTAATACAGTTTCATGATCACTCCTCGAAAAGTTACACGGACGCGGGATCCAGTTTTTCCACGTCGATGCCGTATTTGGCGATGGCTACACCAATCTTGCTGCGCGGCAGCTCGCCTCCATCCGCCAGCGCCGTCAGCGCTGCCAGCACGATGAAATGGCGGTCCACTTCAAAGAAGGTGCGCAAGGATTCGCGCGTATCGGAGCGGCCGAAGCCATCCGTACCCAAGGTGACGAAGCGCCGGTCGTGCACGAAGGGGCGCACCTGGTCGGCCACGATCTTCATGTAATCGGTGGCGATCACCACCGGGCCTTGCCGGCCAGCCAGGCATTGCTCGATGTAGGGCACGCGCGGCGCGCTGTCCGGGTGCAGCATGTTCCAGCGCTGCACGGCCAGGCCGTCGCGCCGCACTTCCGTCAGGCTGGTGGCGCTCCACACGTCGGCCGCCACGCCGAAATCCTGCTGCAGCAGCACGCTGGCGGCCAGCACCTCGCGCAGGATGGACCCGCTGCCCATCAGCTGCACGCGCGGCGTGGTTGCCATGAGTGCTTCCGGACTTTCCTGCAGCAGATACAGGCCCTGCAAGATGCCCGCCTCGGCCCCTGCCGGCATGGCCGGGTGCGGATAGTTTTCGTTGAGTAAGGTGATGTAATAGAAAATATCCTCTTGCTCGGCAAACATGCGGCGCATGCCATCGTGGATGATGACGGCCAGCTCGTAGGCATAGGTGGGGTCGTACGAGATGCAGTTGGGAATCACGGACGACAGCACGTGGCTGTGGCCATCGTCGTGCTGGAGTCCCTCCCCCATCAGTGTCGTGCGGCCCGACGTGGCGCCCAGCAAAAAGCCGCGCGTGCGGGCATCGGCCGCCGCCCACGCCAGGTCGCCCACGCGCTGCAAGCCGAACATCGAATAGAAGATGTAGAACGGGATGGTGGCCAGGCCATGGTTGCTGTACGACGTGCCGGCGGCGATCCATGAAGAAATGGCGCCCGATTCATTGATCCCCTCCTGCAATATCTGCCCATCCTTGGCTTCCTTGTAATAACTGAGCTGGCCCGCATCCTGCGGCGTGTACAGCTGACCCAGGTAGGAATGGATGCCGATCTGGCGGAACAGGCCTTCCATGCCGAACGTGCGCGATTCGTCCGGCACGATGGGCACAATGATCTTGCTCAAGGCGGGATCTTTCAGCAGAGTACCTAGGATGCGCACAAAGGCCATGGTGGTGGACGCGCCCCGCTCCCCGCTATCGTTGAGCTGGGTGGCGAACGCGGACAGCGGCGGTATGGGCAAGGGCGCCACCTTGCCGATGCGGGCGGGAATGTAGCCGCCCAGCTGCGCCCGGCGCGCGGCAAAGTAGCGCCCTTCCTCGCTGTCCGGCGCCGGTTTCAGGTAGGGCATTTCTTCCAGCTGGGCATCGCTGACGGGCAGTGCGAAGCGGTCGCGGAACGTCCGCACGGCGTCGGCGCTCATCTTTTTCAGCTGATGGTTGATGTTCTGCCCTTCTCCCGCCTCGCCCATGCCGAAACCCTTGACGGTCTTGGCCAGGATCACGGTGGGACGGCCCGGCGTGCGCATGGCCTCGGCATACGCGGCGTGCACTTTCTCCGGGTCGTGGCCGCCGCGCGTCAGCTTCCAGATGTCGTCGTCCGACATGTGCGCCACCAGCGCCAGCAGTTCCGGATACTTGCCAAAGAAATGCTCGCGCACATAAGCGCCATTTTGCGACTTGAAGGTCTGGTAATCGCCGTCCACGCATTCCATCATGCGCTGGCGCAACAAGCCGCTCGTATCGCGCGCCAGCAAGGCATCCCAGCCGCTGCCCCAGACGACCTTGATGACATGCCAGCCGGCCGCGCGGAACGTGCCTTCCAGTTCCTGGATGACCTTGCTGTTGCCGCGCACGGGACCGTCGAGGCGCTGCAGGTTGCAGTTGACGACAAAGATCAGGTTATCCAGGCGCTCGCGTCCGCCCAGCGAAATGGCGGCCAGGGATTCGGGCTGGTCCATCTCGCCGTCGCCGAGGAAGGCCCATACCTTGCGGCCCTGGTGTTCCTTCAAGCCACGGTACTCGAGGTAGCGCATGAAACGGGCCTGGTAGGCGGCCGTCAGCGGGCCCAGGCCCATGGAGACGGTGGGAAATTGCCAGAAGTCGGGCATCAGCCGGGGATGCGGATACGACGACAAGCCCTCGCGCCCCGCTTCGCGGCGGTAATTGTCCAGCTGCGCTTCCGTGATGCGGCCTTCCAGATAGGCGCGGCCATAGATGCCGGGCGCGGAATGGCCCTGGATGTAGACCAGGTCGCCGGCGAACTGGTCTGTGCGGCCACGGAAGAAGTGGTCAAAACCCACGTCGTACAGCACGGCCGCCGACTGGTAGGTGGCGATGTGGCCGCCCACGTTCGAATGCCTGGCCGCGCGCAAGACCATCACCATCGCATTCCAGCGGATGTACGCGTTCAGGCGGCGCTCGATGGCCGGGTCGCCCGGATACGCACCCTGGCGTTCGGTGGCGATGCTGTTGGTATAGGCCGTGGTGACGCGGCCATGCATGCCGCCGTGCTGCGCGGAATCGGAATCGACGAGCTGGTCAAGCAAATAATGGGCGCGCGGACGCCCTTCCACCGCGACGACGGCCTGCATCGCCTCCAGCCATTCTTTGGTTTCCTGCGGGTCAATATCGGGCACAGCGAGGGATGTGGTCATGGCAGTCTCCTGGGTTGGGAAATTCGATACGCGAATAATTGCTTATGCAATCATTGCATTTGCAATCGTTACGACGGCCATTGTATAGCGCTATAATTGCATTTGCAACTGTGACCGATCTGGAGGAATACCGATGTCTGAAACCGCGCCTGAAACTGGCCCGGGCTCCGCGCCCGACCTGTGGTTCTCGTTCGTGCGCACGCACCGTTTGATGATCCGCGAAATCGAGCGCCGCCTCGCCGCGGCCGGCCTGCCCGTATATGCGTGGTATGACGTGCTGTGGGGACTCGAAAGCGGACAGGACGGTTCGCGCCGCATGCATGAACTGGCCGACGCTCTGGCCATCGAGCGCTACAACCTGACGCGCCTGGTGGACAAGCTGGAAACGGACCGGCTGGTGACGCGCACGCGCTCGATGGAAGACGGGCGCGCCGCCTTCGTTTCCATCACGGAAGATGGCAAGGTCTTGCGCAAGAAGATGTGGACCGTCTACCAGGCCACGGTGGCCGACCTGTTCCTCGCGCACTTTGACAGCGGCGAGCAGCAGGACTTCAGCGCCGCCCTCGCGCGCGCCGCCGAGGCGGCACGCAACGCAGGCCAGGGCAAGGTTCAGAGCAAGGCGTAGCGCCGCAGCGCGTAATCGACGGACTGCAGGGGCAGCGCGCCATCGTCGGCCAGGGCTTTCAAGGCCGTGACGGCCAGCCATGGCGCGCTGACCTCCATCATGGCGTCGGCACCGACGGCGATGAAACGCCCGCGCACGTAACCGCCGATCTGCCCCGCGATGTGCTGCCCATAGCCTGTGACGGCGATGACGGGCGCGGCGCTGTCATCGAGGCAGCGCCGCACATGGGCCAACCTTGGGACGGCGCGCGGATGACGCAGGTTCCACTGCTCCGCCGCCTGTGCATCGCGCGCCAGGCGCGTATAGCTGGGGCAACTCCACACTTGCGTCGCGATATCCCAGTCGTCCTTGAGCAAGCGGGCCGCATCGGCAACGACGGCCAGCATCGCTCCCGCCCCGCACAGACGCACCCGGCATGGCTCAGGGCTCAGCGGCGACACGCGGTACATGCCCAGGCTGGCCGCTGCCGCATCGGCGGCCGACAAGGGCGCCGCCACCGCATACTCATCCGCACCTTCGTCCGCATCTTCGTCATGTATGGCCAGATAGTAAAAGCCTGACTGCTGTTCCACATACAGCGTTTCCAGTGCCGAGCGCAGAATGGCGCGCACTTCCTCGCCCGTGGCCGGATCGAACGGCGTGCAATTATGCTGCGCGGACAGCCAGGCGGGCAGCGCGGGCTGCACGCCTTTCGGCCAGTGCGAGGCTTGCGTTTCCGCGTCGCTGCAGACGATGCCACGCTCGCAAGCATCGACCAGCACGCCACACAATGCCTGAACCGATGCTGGACGGCACAGATACAACAGCGGTTTGTCGGCGCCATAGCGCAGCGGCCAGGCACTGGCGGACGCCGTGACATTCCAGGCATCGTCAGGCCGCTGCATCACTTCCGCGCGCACGATGCGGATGGCGTTCACCGCACCGGGGCCCGTCTGCAAGCTGCCCGCCATGGCGCCCAGCGCCCGGCGTGGCGAAACCTGCCGCAACGGCAACGCCGGCGGTGCCGCCAGCGCGGCCAAGCAAGCTTGGACGGTGTCGCGCGCCACGTCCAATGGCGGTGGAGGAAGTAAAGGGGAAGAATGCATGCAGGCTCCTGTCGCAACAATGCTTGCGCAAGGCAGATATTGCCTATACGATTGCAAATGCAATTATTGTAGTTGCAATCCTTTGCGCGTACAAGTGCGCGAGCCAAGTGAAATCCTGTCTTCGAGGTGAAAAATGACGCTGAACAATCCTGAAACCGTGCGCATGGCCTATGCCGTGAAACTGACGAATGCGCAAGTCGAGGCGGCCAAGCGCCTGTATGCCGCGCATTTCGGCGGCACTGACAACCCGCAGGCGATGGCCGCCATCATCGCGGCGCTGGCGCGCAACTACAGTTCGGCCGTGGCGGCGAATGTGCTGTAGCGGACCACGTACGACGCGGGCAAAAAAAAGCCCGCTACGGAAGCGGGCTGAATCTAATTCCTGTGAGGAAGTAGAGGAGACAGGTGAATGATGCCGCATCGCAGCATCATTATCCAATTGCATGTTGTGATGACAGAAATACGATTGTTCTATATCTCAGCCACTCTCAGCCACGTTTCAGCCATAGCGGCCTCCCCTGCCCCTGCCATCCTTACGCCACGGTGTCGCCGCGCAAGGTTTTCGCTGCCGCTACCATGTTGGCCAGCGCAGGAATGACTTCTTTCCAGCCGCGCGTCTTCAGGCCGCAATCGGGATTGACCCACAGGCGCTGCGCGGGAATGCGCTCGGCCGCCTTGCGCATCAGCTTGACCATCTGTTCCTGGCCAGGAATGTTGGGCGAGTGGATGTCGTAGACGCCAGGGCCGATGTCGTTCGGGTAGTTGAAATCATCGAAGGCATCCAGCAATTCCATATCGGAACGCGAGGTTTCAATCGTGATGACGTCCGCATCCATGCCGGCGATCTGCGCGATGATGTCGTTGAATTCCGAATAGCACATGTGCGTGTGGATCTGCGTTTCATCGGCTACGCCATTGGCCGTGATGCGGAACGATTCCACGGCCCAGCGCAGGTACTCGGCCCACTGGGATTTGCGCAGGGGCAAGCCTTCGCGCAGCGCCGCCTCGTCGATCTGGATCACGCGGATGCCGGCCCGTTCCAGGTCCCGCACTTCGGCGCGGATGGCCAGCGCCAACTGGTAGCACGACACGGAACGGGGCTGGTCATCGCGCACGAAAGACCAGTTCAGGATCGTGACGGGGCCCGTCAGCATGCCCTTCATCGGCTTGTCTGTCAGCGCCTGGGCGTAGGTAATCCACTCGACCGTCATGGCGCGCGGGCGGCTGATGTCGCCGAACAAAATGGGCGGCTTCACGCAGCGCGAACCGTACGATTGCACCCAGCCGAACTGGCTGAAGGTATAGCCGTCGAGCTGTTCGCCGAAATATTCCACCATGTCATTGCGTTCCGCCTCGCCGTGCACGAAGACGTCCAGGCCCAGCGCTTCCTGTTCCTGGACGCAATGGGCGATTTCCGCCTGCATCAATTTTTTATAGCTGGCTTCATCGAGCTGGCCGCTGCGGAACTGGCTGCGGGCCTGGCGGATTTCCGCCGTCTGCGGGAAGGAGCCGATGGTTGTCGTCGGGTACGCGGGCAGTTGCAACAGCGCAGCTTGCTTGGCGGCACGTTCGGCATAGCTGCCGGCGCGCTGGCCCAGGCTGGCGTCGATGCGGGCCACGGCCGCTTTCACTGCCGGATTGTGCACGCGCGGCGACTGGCGGCGCGCTTGCACGGCAGCATGATTGGCGTCCAGCGCCGCCTGGACGGAGGCGCGGCCCTGGTTTAGTGCGCCGGCAATCGTGTGCACTTCATCAAGCTTTTGACGGGCAAAGGCCAGCCACGATTGAATGTCCTGCTCGAGTTTTTGTTCACTGTCCAGGTCAACAGGAACGTGCAGCAAGGAGCATGACGGGGCGATCCACAGGCGCGATTGCAGGCTGGCGTGCACGGGTTCCAGCCACGCCAGCACGGCATTCAAATCCGTCTTCCAGATATTGCGGCCATTTACGACACCCAGAGACAGCACGCTCGTGGCGGGCAACCGGGCAATCACCTGTTCCACTTCCTCGCGGGCATTGACGGCATCGAGGTGCAAGCCTTGCACGGGCAGCTTGCACGCCAGTGCCAGGTTCTCTTGCAGCTTGCCGAAATACGTGGCCAGCAGCAATTTGACGTTGTTGGCCTTGCTCAAGGCATCGTAGGCCGTGACGAGCGCCTGCTGCCAGGCGCTGTCCAGTTCCGTGACGAGGATAGGTTCATCGATCTGCACCCACTCCACGCCTTGGGCGGCCAGTTCCTGCAACAGTTCCACGTAGACGGGCAGCAAGCCTTGCAGCAGCGCCAGCTTGTCAGAATCATCCTTGGCCTTGCCCAGCCACAGATAGGTGACAGGGCCGATCAGCACGGGCTTGGCCTTGACATTCAATTGGCGCGCTTGCGCCAGTTGCTGCAGCAAACGGCTGCTGTCGAGCTTGAATTGCATTCCGGCCGAAAATTCCGGCACGATGTAGTGATAATTGGTGTCGAACCATTTCGTCATTTCGCCGGCGTGGACGCAGCTGCAATCGCTGTCGCTGGCCGAGCGGCCACGGGCCACGCGAAAATAGTTATCAAGCGCCGCGCCTTCCAGGCCGCGCACGCGTTGCGGCAAGTTACCCAGGGTAAAACTCAGGTCCAGCACCTGGTCATAGAAGGAAAAGTCGCCCACGGGCGCCAAGTCCAGCACATTCTGGTCTTGCCAATGGCGCTGGCGCAATTCGGCGCCCTGGCTTTCCAGCGCGGCCAAGGTGATGTTGCCCTTCCAGTAGTCTTCCAGGGCAAATTTCAGTTCGCGTTTGGCGCCGATGCGCGGGTAGCCCAAATTGTGTGTCGTGACGGTCATGGTCGTGCCTCCTGATGAAGTATGGAATCATCATAAAGGCTTTCATCCATGAAAAATAATGGTAAAACTTCATATATCCATTAATAATATTCATAGGAAGGCAGGCGGGCACGGGCAAAAAAAAGCCCGCTACGGGAGCGGGCTGAATCTAATTCCTGTGAGGAAGTAGAGGAGACAGATGCATGATGCCGCATCGCAGCATATCAAGCCAATTGCATGTTGTGATGATAGAAATATGATTCATCAATATCTGCGGCAAGTACGGTATCTCAAGCGCTGGCCCGCGCGATCAGTTCGTAGGCCAGCGGCGCCAAGGCCGGTGGCGCGGCGCCCTCGTCCACTTCGCCCAGGCGCTGCAGGATTGCTTGCGCGGCCAGGCGGCCGATGTCATAGCGCGGTACGCGTATCGTCGTCAGCGCCGGCATGAGTTTTTCCGAGAACGGGAAGTCGCCGAAGCCCGCCACCGCGCATTGCTCGGGAATGCGGATGCCCAGGCGCGCCGCTTCATAGATAGCGCCGGCAGCCATGTTGTCGTTGGCAAAAAACAGGGCGTCGGGCCGCTCGGCGCGCGCCATTTGCTCGCTGAACACTTGCCCGCCCGCGTCGAGCGGCGCCGTCACCGACGCTTGCACGATTTCCGGACGCAAACCCAGCTGCCGCATGGTTTCCTCATACCCCTGGGCCCGCTTGCGCGCGCGGAAATCACTGCCGATGCCGCTGTCGACGTAGACGATGCGCCGGTAGCCTTGCCCGTGCAGATACAAGGTCATGTCGCGCCCCGTGGCGATGTGGGAAAAACCGATCTGCGGATACGGCCGCTCGGGGCGGATATCCCACGTTTCGATGACGGGAATCTGCAAGCCCGCCAGCAAGGTTTCCGTGGCGGCGCTGTGGTCGGCGCCCGTCAGCACGAGCGCGCGCGGCGACCAGCCGAGAAAGGCGCGCACGACCTTTTCTTCCGTCTCGATCGAGTAATCGTGGGTGGCCAGCAGCAACTGGTAATTGTGCTGCGACAAGGTGGTCGACAAGCCCTGGATGGTTTCCGCAAAGATGGAGTTCGACACGCTGGGCACGATGGCGCCCACGATGCGGCCCTGGGTCGAGGCCAGGCCGCCTGCCGCCTCGTTGCGGATATAGCCGAGCTGGTCGATGGCGCTCTTGATACGGTCGCGCGTTTCCTGCGACACGCGGTCCGGCTCCTTGAAATAGCGCGACACGGAAATGGCCGAGGTCTGTGCCAATTTGGCCACATCGAACACGGTGCTGCGGCCGAGGCCACGCCGCTTGCGTACTGGGTCGTTCATGGGTACTGCCTTCTCAAAAATCGGTGATCACCACGCATGATGCCATGGCCGGGCGCACGGGGGACGCCAGCGTATCGCCGGTGCTTTACGGCTCTTCGGCCGGGCCGCAGAAATTCCACCCTGGAAATTGGCGTCAATGAAATCATGCCGATAGTGTAAGGGCTGCGCGCCTGCACCCTGCATTAAATCTGTTGACAGCCCCCCGCGATTCAAATTATATTTCGCTGTACTTGCAATGTTAGCGCTAACAAAGACGACAAGCAAGACCCGAGACAGCAGCACTGGAACGCCATACGCAGCGCGCCAGGCAACCAAAAAGGACACACATTGAGCTCCGCTACCTCCCGCCGCACGCTGGAATCCCTGCGCAGCCAGCGCTGGCTGGCCCCAGACGACATGCGCTCGTTCGCCCACCGCCAGCGCCTGCAGCAGATGGGCTTGCGCCGCGAGGAATTCCTCGACCGCCCCGTCATCGCCATCATCAATACCTGGAGCGACCTGTCGCCGTGCCACTCGCATCTGCGCGAACGGGCCGAAGCCGTCAAGCGGGGCATCCTGCTGGCCGGCGGCTTCCCCGTCGAGCTGCCGGCCCTGTCGCTGGGCGAAGTGATGGTCAAGCCCACCACCATGATCTACCGCAACTTCCTCGCCATGGAAACGGAAGAACTGCTGCGTTCGCTGCCCATCGACGGCGCCGTGCTGCTGGGCGGCTGCGACAAGACGACGCCAGGCATGCTGATGGGCGCCATCAGCATGGATATCCCCGCCATCTTCTGCCCTGCCGGCCCCATGCTCAACGACCGCTACCGCGGCCAGAGCGTGGGCGCGGGCACGCACACCAAGAAATTCTGGGACGACTACGTGGCTGGCGACATCGCCAAGCCCGAGTGGATCAAGCTCGAAGCGAAGATGACACGCTCGCCCGGCACCTGCAACACCATGGGCACGGCGTCCACCATGACGTCCATCGTCGAAGCGATGGGCTTTACCTTGCCGGGTGCCACCAGCATTCCCGCCATGGACGCCAACCACGTGCGCATGGCCTCGCAATGCGGCGAGCGCATCGTCGGCATGGTGTGGGAAGACTTGAAGCCGTCGCGCTTCTTCACCCGCGCCGCGCTGTCGAACGGCGTGGCCGCCTACATGGCGCTCGGCGGCTCGACCAATGCGGCCATCCACCTGGTCGCCATCGCCGGGCGCGCCGGCCTGGCCCTGTCGCTCGATGAAATGGATGCGATGGCGCAAAAAGTACCGGTCATCGCCAACCTCTTCCCGTCCGGCGACAAGCTGATGGAAGATTTCTTCTATGCGGGCGGCATGCCGGCCCTGCTCAAGGAAATCGCGCCGCAGCTGGACTTGACGGCCTTGACGGTCACGGGCCGCAGCCTGGGCGAAAACATCGCCGACGCCGTCTGCCTCGACGACAGCGTGATCCGCAAGGTGTCGCAGCCGGTGGCCGACGGCGCGGCGCTGGCCGTGCTGCGCGGCAACCTGTGTCCTGGCGGCGCCGTCATCAAGCCGTCGGCCGCGAATCCGAAATTTGCCAAGCATCGCGGACGCGCCCTCGTGTTCGACTCGAACGCGGAGATGCTGGCGCAAATCCATGCGTCGGACCTGGACATCGATGAAAACACGGTGCTGATCCTGCGTAATGGCGGCCCCATCGGAGCCCCTGGCATGCCGGAATGGGGCAATTTGCCCGTGCCGAAAAAGCTGCTGCAGCAGGGCATCCGCGACATGGTGCGCATCTCCGACGCGCGCATGAGCGGCACCCACTACGGCACCTGCGTATTGCACGTGACGCCGGAAGCGGCCGTGGGCGGCCCCTTGGCTTTGGTGCGCAACGGCGACATGATCGAGCTGGACATCGCCGCGCGCACCCTGAACATGGATGTGACGGACGAGGAACTGGCGCGCCGCCGGGCCGAGTGGCAGGCGCCGGCGCAAAAATATGCGCGCGGCTACACCAAGCTGTACATGGAGCACGTGACGCAGGCCGACCAGGGCTGCGACCTCGACTTCTTGCTGGGCAACGCCGCCACGCCCGAGCCGCCGATCTTCTGACGCCGCCTTCCCTACATATATAGAGAGCACAAAGTAAATATGGATATCCTGGACAACCCTTTCCGCGCCTTGCTGGCGGACAAAGCAGTACCGCTGGGCAGCTGGCTGATGGCCGGCACGCCCGTGACGGCCGAAGCCATGGGCTGCGCCGGCTTCGACTGGCTGGTGCTGGACATGGAACACGTGCCCATCGACTACCAGGACGCCTACCAGATCCTGCAGGCAGTGGGCGGCACGCCGGCCTGCCCCGTCGTGCGCCTGGCTTGGAACGACCTGGTGCAAATCAAGCGCGCGCTCGACATCGGCGCGCAGACCCTGATGTTCCCGTTCGTGGAAAACGCGGCAGAAGCGCGCAGCGCCGTGGCCGCCACCCGCTATCCACAGCCGGGCCAGGCCGTTCCCGGCACGCGCGGTTTTGCCGCCATGCATCGCGCCAGCCGCTATGGCACCGTGCCCGACTACGCCACCCGCGCCAACGGCGCCGTCTTCTCGATCATCCAGCTGGAAACGCCGGCCGCCCTGGCGCAGCTGGAAGAGATCGCCGCCGTCGAGGGCGTCGACGCCCTGTTCGTGGGACCCGGCGACCTGTCGGCGGCCATGGGCCAGATCGGCAATATCGGCCATCCCGACGTGCAGGCGGCGATTGCCGACGCTGCCCGCCGCGCCCGCGCCATCGGCAAACCCATCGGCATTGTCGGCCCTTCGCCGGAAATGGTGCACACTTTCATTAGTTACGGCTATGACTACGTGGCCATCGCTTCGGACATGGGCATGATGATGCGCCAGGCCAACGCCTTTATCACGGCCCTGAAACCGTCGTTGGCGAAAGCCCTCGACACGGGCGCCTACTAATCTATTTCTGTTGCAACGCACGTAGCGCGCTCAGACGCGTCATTCGCATCTTTTGGAGACAAGCATGTCAGGTGTAAAACTGGAAAAGGTCGTCAAGAAGTACGACAACGGCGTCGAAGTCATTCATGGCATCGACCTGGAAATCAAGCAAGGCGAATTCGTCGTCTTCGTGGGCCCTTCGGGCTGCGGCAAGTCCACCCTGATGCGCATGGTCGCGGGGCTCGAGTCCATCACGGGCGGCACCATCTCCATCGAGGGGCAGGTCGTCAACGACTTGCCGCCGCGCGAGCGCGACATCGCCATGGTCTTCCAGGACTATGCGCTGTATCCGCACAAGTCCGTGTTCGACAACCTGGGCTTTGGCTTGAAGCTGCGCAAGTTTCCGAAGGCGGAAATCGAACAGCGCGTGCGCGCCGCCGCCACCATCCTGAAAATCGACCACTTGCTCGACCGCAAGCCGCGCGCCCTGTCCGGCGGCCAGCGCCAGCGCGTGGCCATGGGCCGCGCCATCGTGCGCCAGGCCAAGCTGTTCCTGTTCGACGAACCGCTGTCGAACCTGGACGCCCTGCTGCGCTCGGAAATGCGCACGGAAATCAAGAAGCTGCACCAGCGCATCGGCGCCACCACCATTTACGTCACGCATGACCAGGTCGAAGCGATGACCCTGGCCGAGCGCATCGTCGTGCTGTCTGGTGGCAATATCATGCAGGTCGGCACGCCGGACCAGATCTACAACGAGCCCGTGTCGAAATTCGTCGCCGGATTCACGGGTTCGCCGCCGATGAACTTCCTCGGCGCCAAGGTGGCGCGCAATGGCGCCGGCCAGGCCGAGATTGTGCTGGGCGCGGCCCGCCTGGCCCTGCCGCTCGAGCGTCAGGCTGCCTGCGGCAAGCTCGATGGCCGCGCCGTGGAATTCGGCATCCGCCCGGAAGACATCACCCTGGAGGCGGCCGGCAGCGCCAGCGCCGCCCTGGCCGCCACCGTGGTCGTGGTCGAGCCGCTGGGCGCGGAAACCCTCGTCATCTTCCAGTGCGAAGGCGGCGAATTGACAGCGCGCCTGCCGCCCACGTTTGCACTGGCGCCAGGGCAGCAAGTCACGGTACAGCTGGACATGGAGAAATTCCACCTGTTCGATCCGCAGGGCGGCGCGGTACTGCCATCCCGATAAGCCGCGCACAAGCGGCATACCCATTCCAAAAAACAGGAGACAACATCATGCGTATCAAATCCCTCGTCCTGGCGCTCGGCGCCACTTTCGTCCTCGCCACCGGTGCGCACGCGCAGACGGTCAAGGTCTTCGTCGGCGGCCAGGAGCGCCCCGAAGTCATGCGCGAACTGTTCGCCAAGTTCATGGCCGCCAATCCCGGCGTCAAGATCGACCTGGAAACGGGCGGCGCCACCTCCGAATTGCAGCAGAAATACCTGAACACCGTGCTGTCGGCCGGCGACACCACCCTGGACGTGTTCCTGATCGACATCATCCGCCCGGCCCAGTACGCGTCGGCCGGCTGGATCGAAAGCCTGGACAAATACCTGGGCGCCGACCGCGACAAGATCATGGGCCAGTACCTGCCGGCCTACAAGCAGGCGAATATGGTCGACAACAAGGTCGTGGCCCTGCCCGCCTTTGCCGACGCCATGTTCCTCTACTACCGCAAGGATTTGCTGGCCAAGTACAAGCTGGCGGCGCCGAAAACCTGGGATGAGCTGGCCACCGTGGCGCGCACCATCCAGGCCGGCGAAAAGAATCCGGAATTGCAAGGCATCAGCTTCCAGGGCAAGGCCATCGAAGGCGCCGTCTGCACCTTCTTGCTGCCGTACTGGAGCCAGGGCGGCGAACTGGTCACCAACGGCAAGCTGACCCTGGACAAGCCCAAGGCGGAAGCGGGCCTGGCCATGTGGCGCAAGCTGGTCGACCAGGGCGTGGCGAAAAAGAACATCGCCGAAGTGGCCACTGACGATACGCGCAAGGAATTCCAGGCCGGCAACGTCTTGTTTGCCGTCAACTGGGGCTATGCCTGGAACCACTTCCAGGATGGCGCCGACAGCAGCGTGAAAGATAAAGTCGGCGTCGTCAGCCTGCCGGCCATGGCGGGCGGCAAGCCGGCCTCGTGCATCGGCGGCTGGCAGTGGGCCGTGTCCTCGTTCTCGAAAAACAAGGAAGCTTCGGCCAAGCTGGTGCGCTGGCTGTCGAGCCCGGAAGTGTCGAAGCAGCTGGCCATCAAGGCCTCCAACCTGCCCGTCTACCCGTCCGTCTACCAGGACAAGGAAGTGCTGGCCGTCAATGGCTGGTTCGCCGACGCCCTGCCGGTGGTGCAAAGCGCCCGTTCGCGCCCCGTCACGCCGCGCTACAGCGAAGTGTCCGAAGCCGTGCGCGTCAACACGAATGCCGTGATGGCGGGCGTGAAGACGCCGGCGGCCGGCGTGGCCGAGATCGAAAACCGGGTCAAGCGCATCCTGCGCTAACCGGCATGCGCCCGGGCCGCCACGACGGCGGCCCGGGCGGCACACGCATACGCACACCGCAACAGACGAGGAAATCATGAGGCAACGCACCCTGAAAAGCCGCATCACGGACCCCAGCGAAACGACGCTGGCCTGGGTCCTGCTGACGCCGGCGATTCTGTTTTTACTGCTGATCGTGGCCTACCCGGTCAGCAAATTGATCTACAACAGCTTTTTCGACATCCGCCTGTCCGGCGGCAGCCTGCCCAGTTTCGTGGGCCTGGACAACTACAAGATGGCGCTGGAAGACAGCCTGTTCTGGAAGTCGCTGAAAAACACCGTCATCATCACCATCGTCACCGTGCCGGGCGCGCTGGTGGCGGGCCTGGGCCTGGCCATGCTGGCCAACATGCCGTTCAAATACCGCTGGCCCGTGCGCCTGGCGCTGCTGCTGCCGTGGGCGCTGCCGCTGGCCTTCGTCGGCCTGATCTTCGCCTGGTTCTTCCACAGCGAATACGGCTTGGTGAACGACATCATCCGCCGCATCGACCTGCTGATCCCCGGCCTGGGCTGGGAACCGCAAATCTGGTTCAATTCGCCCGCGCTGACGATGGCCGCCATCTGCATCACGACCATCTGGAAAACCTCGTCGTTCATGGCGCTCATTTTGCTCGCCGGCCTGCAGACGATCCCCGCCTCGCTGTATGAAGCGGCCGAGGTGGACGGCGCCAGCAAGTGGAAGCAATTTACGGAAGTGACCTTGCCGCTCTTGGTGCCATCGATGCTGGTGGCGCTGATCTTCCGCACCTTGACGGCCATCCAGTCCTTCGATATTCCGTACAACATGCCCGGCCCTGGCGATGAAACCAAGACCCTGGCCATGTACATCCAGTCCAATACGGTGGACTACCTTGACGTGGGCTACGGCTCGACACTGGCCGTGTTCATGTTCCTGCTGTCGATGGCCACCACGTTTGTGTATCTGAAATATGTAAGAGGAGACAAAGAATGAGCGGCCTGTTTTCATCGAAGCGCCTGCGCTGGTTCGCCGCCGCGATCGTCATCCTCAACGGCGTCTTCCCCGCCCTGTGGATTTTGTTCACCTCATTGAAGACCGAGAGCGAACTGACGCAAAAGCCGATCACCTACTGGCCGCACGAACCGACCATCGGCAATTTCATCTCGGCCTTCCAGGACCAGCCGCTGCTGACGTTCCTGACCAACAGCCTGATCGTGGCCGGCCTGTCGACCCTGCTCAGTCTGTTCATCAGCGCGCTGGCCGCGTATGCGATCGCCCGCTTGCGGCTGCGCTTCCGCGGCCTGATCCTCACCGCCATCATCGGCGTGTCGATGTTCCCGCTGGTGACCCTGATGGTGCCGCTGTTCGAGATCATGCGCAGCCTGGGCCTGCTCAATTCCTACTGGGCGCTCGTGCTGCCGTACACGGTGCTGAACCTGCCCATCTGCACCCTGATGATGGTGAGCTTTTTCCAGGATATCCCGCGCGACATCGAGAATGCGGCCATGCTCGACGGCTGCACCCGCCTGAGCGCCCTGTGGCGCATCGTGCTGCCGCTGGCCGCGCCTGGCGTGGCGACGGCGGCCATTCTCGCGTTCGTCAATTCCTGGGACGAGTTCCTGCTGGCGCTGTCGATGAATTCGGCCGTGGCTTACCGCACCCTGCCCGTCGGCATCCAGCTGTACCAGGGCGAGTTCGCCTTCCCGTGGCCGATCATTTCGGCGGCGCTGGTGGTGGCCATCGTGCCCATCGTCGTGCTGATCGTGATCTTCCAGGAAAAGGTCGTCAGCGGCCTGACCTCGGGCGGCTTGAAAGGCTGAGGCTGAAAATGGACCACCAGTCTCCCTTCACCCTCGCGCACGGCGACTGCCGCGCCGACGTCCACCCGGCCACGGGTGGCGCGCTGGCGGCGCTCCGCTGGCGCGGGCGCGACATCCTGCGCGCCGCGCCGGCCAACGCTGGTGTGCGGCAGATGGCGTGCTATCCGCTGGCGCCGTATTCTAACCGCATCGGCAACGCCGTGCTGCAGGCCGATGGCCACACGCATGCGCTGCGCGCCAACTTCCCGCCCGAGCCGCACAGCATCCACGGCTTTGGCTGGCAACGCGCCTGGCACGTGGCGGCGCGCACGGCCAACAGCGCCGAACTGCTGCTCGTGCATGGCGGCGACGCGGACTGGCCGTTCGCCTGCACCGTCCAGCAAACCGTGCTGCTCGACGAAGCCGGCCTGCGCCTGACTTTATCGGTGCGCAATGACGACACGCGCGCCATGCCCGCCGGCCTGGGTTTTCACCCCTACTTTCCGCTGGCCCCTGGCCTGCGCCTGCAGACCCAATGGGATGGCGTGTGGAGCATGGGCGACGACCGCTTGCCCGCCGGCCTGGCACCTGTGTTGCAAGCGTCGCCATTCGCCACGCCGCAGCAGGTGGCCGGCTGGCAGGCGGACAACTGCTACAGCGGCTGGACGGGCCGCGCCAGCCTCGATTACGGTAATTACAGCGTGCAGCTGTCGGCCAGCGACAATTGCGGCCACCTCGTCTGCTTCGCGCCCAACGACGAACGCAGCTTCATTGCGCTGGAACCCGTCACGCACGCGAATAACGCGTTTGCGCTGGCCGCACGCGGCGCGCAAGGCACGGGCATGCGTTTGCTGGCGCCCGGCGAGAGCCTGCACATCGCCATGCGACTGGCCATGGAAGACACTGCGGAGGCCCAGCATGCGTGAATGGCAAGCCGAACTCGCGCTCGACGCGCGCGCCCAGCTGGGCGAATGCCCGCTGTGGAGCGTGGCCGAGCAGTGTTTATATTGGATCGACATCGCCGGACGCCGTGTGCACCGCTACGATCCGGCGACAAACCTCGACCGCGTCTGGTGGGTGCCGTGCGAGCCTGGCTGCATCGCCCTGGCTGAAAAGGGCGGCCTGGTGGCGGCCCTGCGCGACGGTTTCTACCGTTTCTATCCGCAGGAAGGCTTGCTCGACAAGCTGGCCGATGCACCGTACGACAGCCGCGACATGCGCTTCAACGATGGCCGCTGCGACAGCGCCGGGCGTTTCTGGGCCGGCGCCATGTATGAGCCGCGCACGACGGAACTGGCCGCCATGTTTTGCCTGGAACGGGGCGCCACGCGCCTGGGCTGGGGACCGCAACAAGGCTTCGGCGTCAAGGTCAGCAACGGCCTTGCTTTCGCGGCCGACGGGAAATCACTGTTCCAGTCCGACACGCCGAACCACGTGATCTACCGTTTCGCGTTTGACGCGGCCAGCGGCCAGGTCGGCGAGCGCCAGGTATTCTCGCGCCTTCCCGTCAAGGGCGAAGAAGCCGTGTACGGCGGCCGCCCCGATGGTGCGGCTTTGGACGCCGAAGGCTGCTACTGGAGCGCGCAATACGAAGGCGGCCGGGTACTGCGCTTTTCGCCGCAGGGCGAGATCATCGGCATCGTGCGCGTGCCCGTCACGCGCCCCACCATGATCGCCTTTGGCGGCGCCGACCTGCGCACCCTGTACATCACCAGCGCGCGCGAAGGCGCAGGCGACGACGAACTGGCGCGCCAGCCGCAGGCCGGCGGCCTCTTTGCCGTGCGCCTGGACGTGGCAGGCCGCCCCGAACCCCTTTACCGGGATTGATACCCCACACAACCCTCCCGAGGACAGCATGAACGCCAACATCACTCTCTACCCCAGCCTGCAGGACCGCGTGGTCTTCGTCTCCGGCGGCGGCTCCGGCATCGGCGCCGCCCTGGTCGAACACTTCGCCCTGCAAGGCGCGCAAGTGGCTTTTTGCGACATCGACCGCGACGCCAGCGCCGCCCTGGCCACGCGCCTGGCGCCCCTGTGCCGCCATGCGCCCTATTTTGTGTACAGCGACATCCGCGACATCGCCGCCTACCAGGCCAGCCTGGCCGACGTCGAGGCGCGTTTCGGCGCCATCCGCGTGCTGCTCAATAACGCGGGCCGCGACGACCGCCATTCGCTGGCCGAACTGACGCCCGAGTACTGGGACAACTGCCTGGCCCTGAACCTCAAGCACCACGTGTTCGCCATCCAGCAGGTGGCGCCCGGCATGGCGGCGGCCGGCGGCGGCTCCATCATCAACCTCGGCTCCATTTCCTGGATGCGCGGGCGTCCCAACCTGGTCGGCTACACCACGTCCAAGGCCGGTATTGCGGGCCTGTCGCGCACCCTGGCGCGCGAGCTGGGCGAACAGAATATCCGCGTCAACGCCATCGCCCCGGGCGCCATCGCCACGGACCGCCAGGCCGCGCTGTGGCGCGATCCGGAAGAAGACCGGCGTTTCATCGAACTGCAATGCCTGAAATACCGGCTCGACGCGGGCCACGTGGCGCGCACGGCCCTGTTCCTGGCGGCCGACGATTCGGACGGCATCACAGGGCAGAACATCATCGTCGACGCGGGTCTGGCCCAAGTCTCGGTCGCCGGATAAGCAGCATCCCTCATCCAAGGAGAACCCCATGTTGAACCTGCAAGACGCAAGCCTGTTGAAACAGCAATGCCTGATCGACGGCGCCTGGTGCGACGCCGATGACGGCGCCACCATCGATGTCACCAACCCGGCCACGGGCGCAGTCATCGCCACCGTGCCGCGCATGGGTGCGGCCGAGACGCGGCGCGCAATCGCCGCCTCGCATGCGGCCTTCCGGCTGTGGCGCAAGCAGACGGTGAAGGCGCGCGCCACGGTGCTGCGCGCCTGGCATGCCTTGATTTTGCAGCACGCCGACGACCTGGCGCTGATCCTCACCAGCGAGCAAGGCAAGTCGCTGGCGGAAGCGAAGGGCGAGATCGTCTCGAACGCGGCCTACCTGGAATGGTTTGCCGAAGAAGGCAAGCGCGCGTATGGCGACGTGATCGCGCCGCCATCGAACGACAAGCGCATCGTCGTCATCAAGCAGCCGATCGGCGTGTGCGCGGCCATCACGCCGTGGAATTTCCCGAACGGCATGATCACGCGCAAGGCCGGCCCTGCCCTGGCGGCCGGCTGCGCCATGGTCCTGAAACCGGCGTCGCAAACGCCGCTGTCGGCCCTGGCCCTGGGCGAACTGGCGCTGCGCTCCGGCGTGCCGCCCGGCGTGTTCAATGTGGTGACGGGCGCGGCGCAAGCGATCGGCACGGAACTGTGCCACAACGACCTGGTACGCAAGATCACGTTTACGGGATCGACGGAAGTGGGCGCCTGGCTGTCGCGCGAGGCGGCCGGCACGATCAAGAAGCTGTCGCTGGAACTGGGTGGCAACGCGCCCTTCATCGTTTTCGACGATGCCGACATCGACGCGGCCGTCGAAGGCGTGCTGATGTCGAAATACCGCAACAGCGGCCAGACCTGCGTGTGCGCCAACCGCATCTACGTGCAGGACAGCATCTACGATGACTTCGCCGCCCGCCTGGTGGCCAAGGTGGCCGAACTGAAACTGGGCAATGGCCTGGACGCTGGCGTCACGCAAGGCCCGCTGATCGATGAAAACGCCGTGCGCAAGATCGAGCAGCACATCGCCGACGCGCTGTCCAAGGGCGGCAAGCTGGCCATCGGCGGCAAGCGCCACGCGCTGGGCGGCAGCTTTTTCGAGCCCAGCGTGGTGCTGGAAGCGAACAGCGACATGCTGGTGGCCACCGAGGAAACCTTCGCCCCGCTGGCGCCCCTGTTCCGCTTCGGCAGCGAAGACGAAGTCGTCGCCATGGCCAACGCCACGCAGTTCGGCCTGGCCGGCTATTTCTACAGCCGCGACCTGGGCAGAGTCTGGCGCGTGGCCGAAGAACTGGAAGTGGGCATGGTCGGCATCAACACGGGCATGATCGCCAATGAAATGGCGCCGTTCGGCGGCGTCAAGCATTCGGGCATGGGCCGCGAAGGCTCGCATTACGGCATGGACGACTTCCTCGATATCAAATATTTGTGCATGGGAGGGATTTGATTATTTAATGTAGGCAAGGCAGGGATCAGCAATAATACACCTATAAAAACACAGGAGACAGGATCATGCAAACGACGTTACGCAAGACCACATTGGCCGCGGCCATCACGGGCGCCCTTTTTTCGGCATCATTTGTTAGCGCTAACGCGCACGCCGACGAACTGAGCGACATGAAAGCCATGCTGGCTCAGCTGCAAGAAAGAGTGGCGCAGATGGAAGCGAAGGCGGCCCAGCCAGCGCCAGCAGCAGTGATGGCGGCCGCACCGGCATCATCGGCGGCGGCGCCGATAAAACCCGCCACCGGCTTCAACTGGAAGCTGTACGGCCGTGGCGACATCGGCTACACGGTCTCGCGCGGCAAGGATGCCAGCGGGCGTCAGCTGACGAACCACCGCCTGAACCAGGGCGAGATGGCCAGCCGCCTGGGGCTCACGGGCGCCTGGGTCTTCAGCGATGAATACAAGGCCATCTTCGGCGTCGAAACGGGCTTGAACCTGTTCAACGGCAATGCGGGCGGCGGCACGCAAAACAACACCACCTCGTCCGTGCTGTTCAACCGCGGCTCCACCGTGGGCTTTGCCTCGACCACCTGGGGCTCGATCGAAGGCGGCACCATGTACATGGCGCCGTTCTGGGTTTCGCTGGGCGCCGATCTGGCGTCGGCCCACAACTACGGCGCCAACGACTTCAGCGCCCTGTTCTCGCTCACGCGCCCCGAATCCCTGGGCCGCTACCTGAAAGACCCCGTGACGGGCAACGCCAGCAAGACGACGAGTTTGGCCGGCAACAACTCGGGCACGGCCCTGTTCTATGGCAACGCGCTGCGCTACCGCAGCCCCACCTGGAACAATATCTCGGCGGAGGTGTCGTATTCAGCCGGACAGCAGGCGTCTTCCGCCACCGACCTGGAAAACGATGGCCGCAGCTGGGCCGCCAACGTGCTGTACAAGAAGGGCGATCTGTTCCTCGGCTATGCGCACATGGATTACCAGCAGAGCAACGACATCAGCACGGCCGGCACGCCGAACTTCGTCAAGCGCAACCAGGTCACGGACATCGTCGGCGCGCGCTACAAGTGGAACGACTTTACCTTGGGCGGCTCCTACACCTCCTACCGCGTGTCGAACGCGGGCGGCTATGCGGCCGACGCCTTCGGCGTGTCGGGCGCGTACGACCTTGGCAAGCACCGCATCGAAGGCAGTCTGGCGCACATCAGCTATGACGGCGCCAACGCCAAAGGCGCGTTCGGCACGAACACGGGCGACGGCGTGGGCAAGCCGACGTCGACGGCCTACTCGCTGGGCTACCTGTACAACTTCCAGCCTACCCTGTCGTTCTATGCGTATGCCACGCGTATCGCCAACAACAGTCACGCCAAGCTGGGCGTATTGCAGTTCCGGGGGGACAATAACTACTTCGGCTACAGCCCCGTCGAGCTGACCGCCGGCATGTTCCTCGTCTTTTAATTAGTGCTTAATTGTTGATGCACCGCCGGCCCGCCGCATGCCCCGCCATGCGGGCGCCGGTTTTCACAGGAGTTGATCGTCATGCAGTACACACTACACCAGGAAAATGACAGCGTCGCCCTGCGCTGCGCCGGCCGCTTGCTGCTGCGCCACAGCGCCGATGCGCCATGCGTGTTCGTCGGCCAGGGCCGCGAAAGCATGGAAATGTACCGCGGCAATTTCGAGATCGAGGATTACGTCGAGGAGCGCAATGCCCTGCGCGCGCTGGCCGTCACGCAGGATGGCGACGCCGCCACCCTGAGCTTTGCGCGCCATGCGGGCGAGGTACCGCAAATGGTGCTGGCCGTGCAAGCGACGCCGCATGGCGTGCACCTGGTGGTGCAGTACGCGGCGCCGGGCTGGAACCGGCTGTGGCTGCGCCTGCCCGCGGAACAGGACGAACATGTGTGGGGCTGCGGCGAGCAGATGTCGTATTTCGACTTGCGCGGCCGCCACTTCCCCCTGTGGACGTCGGAGCCGGGCGTGGGCCGCGACAAGTCGACGCATCTGACGTGGCAGGCGGACGTGACGTCCAAGTCGGGCGGCGACTACTATCACACGAATTATCCGCAGCCGAGTTTCATCTCTTCGCAGCGTTACTGCCTGCATGCGGAAACGACGGCGTATGCGGACTTCGATTTCCGCCAGGCCGACTTCCACGAGCTGCAATTCTGGGCCATGCCAGAGCGCCTGGAATTCATGCTGGCCGAGACCTTCGTCGACCTGGTCGGCGTCGTGTCGCAGCGCTTCGGCCGCCAGCCGCAATTGCCTGCATGGCTGCAAAATGGCGCCATGCTGGGCCTGAAAGGCGGCGAGGAGCACGCGCGCGCCATCCTGGCGCAGGCGCAGGAACACGGCTTGCCCGTCAGCGCCCTGTGGTGCGAAGACTGGGTCGGCTTGCGCCAGACCTCGTTCGGCAAACGCTTGTTCTGGGACTGGCGCTGGCAGCCGCAGCGCTACCCCGACCTGAAGAACTGGATCGCCGACCTGGCCAAACAGGACATCCGCTTCCTCGGCTACGTCAATCCCTACCTGTGCAACGACGGCACCTTGTACCAGGAAGCGCTGCAGCAGGGCTTTTTGGCGACAAGCATGGACGGCGGCGCCTATCTGGTCGACTTCGGCGAATTCGATTGCGGCGTCGTCGACTTCACCAATCCGGCCGCCGCGCTGTGGTTCGAGGAACGCATCCTGCGCCAGGAAATGCTCGACTTCGGCCTGTCCGGCTGGATGGCCGATTTCGGCGAATACCTGCCGATCGACCTGCGCCTGCACAATGGCGCGGACGCTCGCCTGATGCACAACGCGTGGCCGACCCTGTGGGCCGAAGTCAATGCGCGCGCCATCGAGCGGGCCGGCAAGACGGGCGACGCCACCTTCTTCATGCGCGCCGGCTACACGGGCGTGCAAGCGCACTGCCCGCTGCTGTGGGCGGGCGACCAGTCCGTCGACTTCAGCCGCCACGACGGCTTGCAGACAGTGATCTGCGGCGCCCTGTCCTCGGGCCTCCTGGGCAACGCCTACCACCACAGCGATATCGGCGGCTATACAAGCTTGTTCGGCAACCTGCGCACGGCGGAACTGTTCCAGCGTTGGACGGAGATGGCCGTGTTTACATCGATGATGCGCACGCACGAAGGCAACCGCCCCGACGAAAACTTCCAGTTCTACCAGGATGAAGAGGTGTTCCGCCACTTCGCCCGCATGACGCGGCTGCACGTGGCGCTGGCGCACACCATCCGCGCCTTGGCCGAAGAGGCCGTGGCGCGCGGCCTGCCGCTGCAGCGCCCGCTGTTCCTGCACTATGAACACGACCGCGCCACCTACGCAATCCAGGACCAGTACCTGTTCGGCCCCGACCTGCTGGTGGCGCCCGTGCATGCGGCCGGTGCCGCGCGCTGGAGCGCCTACCTGCCGCAGGGCGACGCCTGGATCCACCTGTGGAGCGGCGCCGCGTTCGACGGCGGCCAGCGCGTGGAAGTCGATGCGCCATTGGGCCAGCCGCCCGTCTTCGTGCGGCGCGGTTGCGCGCAGCAGGACTTCTTCCTGTCGCTGGCGAAATGAGCCTGGCATGAGCGTGGCGTCGCACCTGCTGTTCCTGGCCTGCGTGGCGCTGGCCAGCGTGGCGCAGAACCTGACGGGATTTGCCTTCGGCCTGATCCTGCTGGGCCTGACGGCCGTGCTGCACCTGGCCAGCCTGGGCGACGTCGCCAACGTGGTCAGCGTGCTGGTGCTGGTGAATGCGGCCATCACGTTTGGCCGCACGCGCCCGCAACTGGCCTGGCCCGTGTTCGGCCCATCGCTGGCCGTCAGCCAGCTGGGCGTGGGCGCGGGCGTGGCCCTGCTGGGCTGGTTCAGCGCGCAGCAAGTAAGCGTGCTGCGCTTCCTGCTCGGCTGCGCCATCGTCGTTTGCGCCTTCATGCTGGTGCTGCGCGCCAGCGCGCGTGCGCGGCAGTCAAGCCTGCCCGCCTTCCTGTTCTTCAGCGGCGTGTCCGGCGTGATGGGCGGCCTGTTCGCCAGCGCCGGCCCGCCCATGGTCTACCACCTGTACCGCCAGCCATGGCCGGCCGACATGATCCGCCACTCGCTGATCGTGCTGTTCGCCGCGAATGCCGTGCTGCGCCTGGCCCTCGTGCTGGCGCATGGCCAGTTCAGCATGACGGCATTCTGGCTGACGCTGGAAGCCTTGCCGCTGGTGACGGGCTTGACGTGGCTGGCGCGCCGCCACCCTTCGCGCCTGCCCATCGAACACGTGCGCCGCGCCGTCTTCGTGCTGCTGCTGATCGCCGGCCTGGCCCTCGTGCTGCCGCCCGTGCTGTCGCTGCTTGCCTGATGCGGCGCCTTTTTTAGCTTTTTTACTTTTACAAGACGAGTCTTCCATGTCCGCTTCCCGCTTTTCCTCCCTGCCCGCCGACTGTGACCTGCTGGTCGTCGGCGGCGGCATCAATGGCGCCGGCATCGCGCGCGACGCGGCCGGCCGCGGCTTGCGCGTGGTGCTGTGCGAACAGCACGACCTGGCGCAGCACACCTCGTCCGCGTCCACCAAGCTGATACACGGCGGCCTGCGCTACCTCGAATACTATGAATTCAAGCTGGTGCGCAAGGCGCTGCAGGAACGCGAAGTGCTGCTGCGCGCCGCGCCCCACATCATGTGGCCGATGCGCTTCGTCATGCCGCACGACGCCGCCCAGCGCCCCGCCTGGATGATACGCGCGGGCCTGTTCCTGTACGACCACCTGGCCAAGCGGGCCTTTTTGCCCGCCTCGCAAGGCATCGCGCTGGACACGCACGCGGCAGGCGCGCCGCTGAAAGCCGGCTACCGCAAGGGCTTCGTGTACTCCGACGGCTGGGTCGACGATGCGCGCCTGGTGGTGCTCAATGCGCTCGATGCGCAGGAACACGGCGCGCACATCCTTACGCGCACGGCTTGCGTCGACGCGCGCCGCGATGGCGGCAACTGGCAAGCCACCCTGCAAGCCGAGGATGGCCAGCGCAAGACGCTGCGCGCGCGCGCCATCGTCAACGCGGCGGGGCCGTGGACGGCGCAATTTGCCGGTGCGGCCGGCGGCGGCAAGACGCAGGGCCTGCGCCTGATCAAGGGCAGCCACATCATCGTGCCGCGCCTGTTCGAGCATCCAAACGCCTACATCTTCCAGAATCCGGACCAGCGCATCATCTTCGCCATCCCCTACCAGGATGACTTTACCCTGATCGGCACCACGGACGAGGAATACAAGGGGGAAGTCAGCCAGGTCAAAATCAGCCAGATGGAGATCGATTACCTGTGCCAGGCGGCGAACCGCTATTTCAAGCGCGAGATTTCTCCCGCCGACGTCGTGTGGACGTATTCCGGCGTACGCCCGCTGCTCGACGACAGCGCGCAAAACGCCTCTGCCGTCACGCGCGACTACCTGCTGGAAGTGGCGCGCGGCGACACGACGACTGGCGCGCCGCTGCTCAATATCTGGGGCGGCAAGATCACCACCTACCGCAAGCTGGCCGAGGAAGCATTGGGCTTGCTGGCGCCCCTGCTGGACAATACCGCCGCGGCGTGGACGGCCGAGGCGCCCCTGCCCGGCGGTGACCTGCAGCAGCCGAACCGGCTCGTGGACAGCCATGATTTCGACGGTTTTCTCGCCCGCTTCCAGCGCGACCACGCCTGGCTGCCGCCCGCGCTGGCGCGCCGCTATGCGCGCGCCTACGGCAGCCGCGCCACACGCCTGCTGACGGGCGCCACCTCGATGGCCGACCTGGGCGCGCGGCTGGCGCCCGGCCTGTACGAAGCCGAAGCGTGCTATCTGATCGAGGTGGAATGGGCCAGGAGCAGCGACGACATCCTGTGGCGGCGCAGCAAGCTGGGATTGCGCTGCGCGCCGGCCGACGTGGCGCGCGTGCAGCAGTGGCTGGCGGTCCATCTGGCGCAAGAGGTGGCGGCATGACGTATTTGCTGGCCCTCGACCAGGGCACCTCCAGCTCGCGCAGCATGGTGTTCGATGAATCCGGCGCCATCGTCGCCGTGGCGCAGCGCGAGTTTCGCCAGCTCTTCCCCCAGCCGGGCTGGATCGAGCACGACCCCATGGAAATCTGGCACAGCCAGGTCGAGACTTGCCGCGAAGTGCTGGTCAAGGCGGGTTTGCAGGCCGATGCGCTCGGTGCGCTGGGCATCACCAACCAGCGCGAAACGACGGTGGTCTGGGACCGCGCCACGGGCGAGCCCGTCTACAACGCCATCGTCTGGCAAGACCGCCGCACGGAAGCGCTGTGCGAAGACTTGCGCGCGCGCGGCCTGGCCGGCGCCATCCATGCCAAGACGGGCCTGGTGCTCGACCCGTATTTTTCCGGCACCAAGCTGCGCTGGATACTCGACGCCGTTCCCGGCGCCCGCGCGCGGGCCATGCGCGGCGAACTGGCCTTCGGCACCATCGATACGTGGCTGGCGTGGAAAATGACGGGCGGCCGCCTGCACGTGAGCGACGTCACCAATGCTTCGCGCACCATGCTGTGGAACCTGCATGAAGGCTGCTGGGATGCCCAGCTGCTCGACTGGCTGGGCATTCCCGCCAGCCTGCTGCCATCCGTCCACCCGTCGAGCCACGTGTATGGCGAAACGGATGCGGAATTGCTGGGCAGCCCCGTCATCATCGGCGGCATCGCCGGCGACCAGCAGGCGGCGCTGTTCGGCCAGACCTGCTTCAAGCCGGGCATGGCCAAGAATACCTATGGCACGGGCTGCTTCCTGCTGCTCAACACGGGAGACCAGTGTGCGCAATCGCAGCATGGCCTGATCAGCACGGCCGCCTGCCAGGTGGGCGCGCAGCCGGCGTATGCGCTCGAAGGCAGCGTCTTCATCGGCGGCGCCGTGGTGCAGTGGCTGCGCGACGGCCTGGGCGCCATTGGCCACGCGGGCGAAGCGGAAGGCCTGGCCGCCTCCGTGCCCGATTCGGGCGGCGTGGTCTTCGTACCATCGTTCACGGGACTGGGTGCGCCCTACTGGGTGCCGTCGGCCAAGGGCGCCATCCTGGGCCTGAGCCGTGGCAGCACGGTGGGTCACATCGCCCGCGCGGCACTGGAAGCGATCGCCTTCCAGAGCGCCGCCCTGCTGGGCGCCATGACGCGCGACGCGCAAGCGCCGATCACGGAACTGCGCGTGGACGGCGGCGCCTGCGCCAACAACCTGCTGCTGCAATTTCAGGCCGACTTGCTGGGCATCCCTGTCGTGCGCCCGCAAGTGATCGAAACGACGGCGCTGGGCGCCGCCTATCTGGCGGGCCTGGCCATCGGCCTGTATCAAGGCACCGACGAGCTGGCGTCGCACTGGCGCGCCGACAGGACGTTCTTGCCCACCATCGGACGCGACCAGGCGGCCAGTCTGATGCAGCAGTGGGAGGTGGCGGTGCGGCGGTTTACGGGGAATGGGGAGGGATAGCGAACGCTTGCAGTAGCCAGCATGTCGACACGCCGCCTGCGAGCGGCGGCGACACCTGGCAAGCTGGGCAAATTAACGGGCAAGGAAGGTATTGAGTATCGACAAGGTAAGCAGAATCACGCCCGCGCCCATGCCGACAGCCGCCACCAGATTGCGGCTGCGCTCTTCATCTTGCAAGAATTGATGTACCAGTCGCGCCATGATCGAACTCCTTGTACTTAATTCCTTGTACTTCATGCTAGTCACCTTATCCCTGTGTTGTCAAGTGAATGTCCGAGTATAACCACCCGGCCGCAATTGTGAGAATCGCCGAGGCAAGCAGCACGCGGTAGTGGCGCAGCGTTTTCAAGCACACGGTGAAGCCGCACTTTTTCGTCGGGAAAACGGGCCCTGCCGCCGCTATCAGCGCGTGAAATATCAGCACGGCGACCACCAGCCAGAAGGTGTTCATGCTCCACAGCTGCGACACCGCCTTGCCAGCCGCGGGATGCGGCAGTTCATACAGCCCATTGACGCACATGCCCAGCCCCGCCCACGATAGTTGGCCATCCTTGATCGCAACCAATGGATTGGCCCGCGCCTTTTCCGTTGTGGACAGGTCAAAAAGAAAGAAGGCGCTCAAAAACACGAGGGGCAACAGGGTTGGGACAAACAGATTCATCAGATGCCAGTCGTTCATGACGCCCCCATGGACACGCTTGACGCGACAAGATGTGCAACTTGAAATGGTGGCAGTATCAGCGAAGTGGACTTTGATAAAAGTCATGCGGATACGGTCTTGGGAAAGAGAACGCACACAGGGCAAAAAAAAGCCCGCTGCGGGAGCGGGCTGAATCTATTTCCCTGGAGGAAGATAGAGGAGACAAATGCATGATGCCGCGTTGCAGCATATAAAACCACTTTATATTCGTGATGTCAGAAATACGCAATAGTGATATTAGGGGCAACGAAGCATTCCATGTGGCAACTTTTATGCTGCCGCTTCCGTTTTCCCGTCGCCAGAACGCAACATATTCTTGATGCCCCGCAGCGCCTGTCGCACGCGCGCTTCGTTTTCGATCAGGGCGAAGCGCACGTATTCATCGCCATACTCTCCGAAACCGATGCCGGGCGACACGCTGACCTTGGCTTTTTGCAGCAGCAGCTTGGCAAATTCCAGCGAGCCCAGGTGGCGATACGCTTCCGGGATATGCGCCCAGATATACATCGACGCCTTCGGTTTTTCCACCATCCAGCCAGCTTCATGCAAGCCTTTCACCAGCACGTCGCGGCGGCGCTGGTACTGGGCGCAGATGTCCGTCACGCAGCTTTGATCGCCTTCCAGCGCGGCAATGGCCGCCACTTGCACGGGCGTAAAACTGCCATAGTCGTGGTAGCTCTTGATGCGCGCCAGGGCCGCCACCAGTTCCGCATTGCCCACCATGAAACCGATACGCCAGCCCGCCATGTTGTAGCTTTTTGACATGGTAAAAAACTCGACGGCCACGTCGCGCGCCCCGGGCACCTGCATGATGGACGGCGCCTTCCAGCCATCGAAGGTGATGTCGGCATACGCCAGGTCATGCACCACCAGAATATTGTGCTGCTTCGCCAGCGCGACGACCCGCTCGAAGAATTCCAGCTCCACGCATTGCGCCGTGGGGTTGGACGGGAAACCCAGCACCATCATCTTCGGTTTCGGATAGCTTTCGCGGATGGCCCGCTCCAACTCGGCAAAGAAATCCACGCCCGGGCCCATGCGCACGGAGCGGATATCGGCGCCCGCGATCACGGCGCCCCAGATGTGGATCGGGTAGCTGGGGTTCGGCACCAGCACCGTGTCGCCACGGTCGAGTGTCGCCAGCATCAAGTGGGCCAGGCCCTCTTTCGAGCCGATGGTGACGATGGCTTCGCTGTCCGGGTCGATGTCGACCTCGTAGCGCTTCTTGTACCAGTGCGCAATAGCGCGGCGCAAGCGGGGGATGCCTTTTGACGCGGAATAGCCGTGCGTGTCGGGGCGTTTCACTGTCTCGACCAGCTTGTCCACGATGTGGGCCGGCGTGGCGCCATCGGGATTGCCCATCGACATGTCGATGATGTCCTCGCCACGGCGGCGCGCGGCCATCTTGAGTTCGGCGGTGATATTGAAAACGTAGGGGGGAAGGCGATTGATGCGCGAAAAGCTGCGCGGAGCTTGGCTGTCGGTCATGGTATCTCTATACGTAAGCGCCCGGATCCGTCCGAGCGACGTTGGCACAATGCGTGCGCCTGCAACGATACTAACCCGGCTTCGCAAGAACTGGCAAGTGTGTAGTCAAGCCGTTACAATGCAGGCTGATCGAAAATGAGCGCACCGGTTGGTAACCCGGTAAGTGCCCGGCACAGTCCGGCATGCTCCCGCCCACGCGGACCCACGGCGCTGACCTCTGACTGTTACACCAGCCGGGGAGGTGTTCTGGTTCGTGCATTTTCCCGCCGCGCCATCCCTCCCCTGTTTTTTACTTTAGGAATTAGACGGATGGCAACTCACGACACCGCAGTAACTGGCATGACCCTGGACCGCGCCGGCATGGAACAGCAACTGGCCTTGCCGGTACGCCACTTCATCGATTGCGCCTTCGACGGCGAAGACTTGACGCGCCTCGATTTGCAAGGCTGCACTTTCGAACGCTGCACCTTTGCCGACACCAACTTGTTCGCCAGCAAGCTGGCGCGCAGCACCTGGCGCCGATGTCGCGCCGGCAGTGCCGATTTCGAATCCGTCGACGCCGTCGACGCCTGCTTCGAAGGCTGCGACCTGAACAACACGAAATGGCGGCGCGCCAAGCTGGCCTCGGCCACCTACCGCGGCTGCAAGCTGACGGGCGCGTCCTTCGAGGAAGCGGCCCACCTGGGCCTCACCTTCGAAGAGAGCCTGCTGGTGGGCGCCGACTTGCGCGGCTTCTCGTTCCGCAAGGCGACATTAAAACAGCTGGATTTTTCCGACGCCTACCTGGCCGGCTGCGACTTCCGCGACGCCGTCTTCGAAGGCGGCAGCCTTCGCAACGCCACGATCAAACTGGCGAAGTTCCAAGGCGCGGACTTGCGCGGCGCCGATATCGACGGTTTCAAATTGAGCGAAGCGGCCTTGCTGAAAGGCGCCGTCATCACGCATGCGCAGGCGGCCAACTTCATGCGCGCGCTCGACCTGGTGGTGATATAAGCCTCGCCCCACAGTCGTCCTGAACAGCAAGCTTGCGGTAAAAGCGGGTTGCCGCAACTAAAGGTTCTGGGCTGGTGGCATTGCTTGTTCCATGTCCATCGCCCATTCTGCGTCGCTCAGAAGTTTTTCAGACCCAGGCCACTCCATTCACCACAGTCCATGCCAAATAATGCGTGCTATATTCCACACGCAGCTTTCCATTTAAACATCCGCCGACGCTAGTGCCAAATTACGATGATGAAGATAATAAAGATAATCTTATTCATACTGCTGTGCATCCTGACATCCATCACCGTTCCGCCAGCGGGAATAATCTTCAGCTATATGGCGCTGCGTGAAAACAAGGAGTGCATCAGAAGATTTATCGTCAAGATATCTCCCGACACCGAAAAAATCATCCCTGCGCTGATCGAAAGATATAACGATCCCAAAACCATTATTTCACTTGTCATTTTTTCCATTACCACGATAGGCGGCTTGATCCTCCTGATATCGCACCTACATGTCCAGGAAACAGATGATTATGTAAATTACATCCTCGAACAGGTGGCACTGACAGGCATTCTCGTCATTGGCGTGTCAGGCATTGCATGGGTACTATTTTCGCTGGATTCCGTTTTTGCAAGCCTGCTGGCAAAAGTGGCGGTTTCCCTGGCGGTGTCTGCCTGCGTGATTTTTTCGCGCCTGAGCGCAGTCGATTTTTTTGCGGCCAATTTTCCATTTCCGCCGTCCTACCTGCCCTTTTCTTTTGGCCTCGCCACCCTGATATTTGCCTTCTCGTTCAGCGCCTTTGCCTATGCTGTGCTGGCAATCATATTCGAGGTCATTTTCCTGTTGTTCTTGTTTATTTTCGATTTCAAGACCAATAAAAAAACCACTTACTTCCTCTTTGCAATCTCCATTGCCGGCTTTATCGGAAGTTATTCGGCGGCCATGGCCATGATCCAGGGCATATCAAACAAGGGGCCACTTTTCATGATCAAGGCCGCGGAGCGCTATGACTTCACCACCAACCACATGTGCCAGACCCAGGACGGTGAAACCGTTGTCTTCATTGACAATGTAGCGGATCGCGCGATTGCAGCGACGTTTCCGCTGCCCCCACAAGGCGAAAAAATTTCCCCTCGAAATATCTCTGATGTCATCTTAAAAAGCTATCTGCCAACAAATTTTCGCACCGTTTATTGCAACCCGCTATCGGAGCCCCGCAAGGAAGCTGGCTGGTGCGGCAATTCTCAGGGCTATGGCTTTTGCGACGCCGATCGCATGCCGCACAAGTAACAGGCAAAAAAAAGCCCGCTACGGAAGCGGGCTGAATCTATTTCCTTGGAGGAGATAGAGGAGACAAGTGCATCTTGCGGCATTGCGGCATATCACGCCACTTTATCTTCATGATGATAGAAATACTCATCAGTGATAATGAGGCGCCATCAGGGTTTCAAGCCGTGCGGCGCGTGGCCTGCGGCAAAAATTCTCCCAGCCACACCAACAAGGCCAGGCCTGGAAACGCCATGCCGGTCAGCAAGGTCGCTTGCCAACCGTAGCTGGCATACACCCAGGCGCCGATGGCCGAGCCGGCCGCGCCGCCGGCGAAGAACAGCGCGAAATACAGGCCGTTCAGGCGGCCCCGCACTTCAGCGCCCAGGCTGAAGATGGCGCGCTGGCCCAGCACCAGATTGGCGGCAACACCCATGTCGAGCACGATGGAAGCGACCACCAGCAGCCCCAGCGCCACATGTTTCGATTCCGGCGCAAACATCGGCAAGGCAAAGGCGACGATGCCCAGCGCCAGTGCAACGGCCGTGGCCGGCAAGGTGTGGCCCGCGTCGGCCAGGCGGCCGGCGATGGGCGAAGCGACTGCACCTGCCATGCCCACCAGGGCAAAGATGGCGATGCCCGTTTGCGACAGGCCGAACGCAGGGCTGGACAGCACCAGCGGCGTGACGGTCCAGAACAGGCTGAAAGCGCCAAACAGGCCGGCATGATAGGCGGCGCGGCGGCGCAGCACGGGCGTACCCAGCAGCAGATGCCACAGCGAGGCCATCAGGGCTGGATATTTCATGCTCGACACGGGCTGGCGCACGGGCAAGGCACGGCGCAGGACCATCGCCAGCAATACCATCAGCACGGCGGCGCCACCAAACACCACGTGCCAGCTCGCATGGGCCGCCACCAGCGAGGCCACGGGGCGGGCCAGCATGATGCCCAGTAACAAGCCGCTGACCACCTTGCCCACCGTCTGGCCCCGCGTCGCCTCTTGCGACAGGTGGGCGGCAAACGGCACGATCACTTGCGCCGCCACGGAACCGAGGCCGATGG
Source organism: Janthinobacterium sp. Ant5-2-1 (assembly GCF_001445815.1). Lineage (NCBI taxonomy): Bacteria > Pseudomonadati > Pseudomonadota > Betaproteobacteria > Burkholderiales > Oxalobacteraceae > Janthinobacterium > Janthinobacterium sp. Ant5-2-1. Next base: position 228,311 of record NZ_LNCE01000047.1, read on the forward strand.
CCAGCGCTGCGGCCAGGAACACGATGGCGCCGGTGGAGAGGGCTGCCACCACGAGGGCCGTGGCCGTCACCAACAAGGCAGTGACGATCAGGCGGCGGTTTTCCAGCAAGTCGCCCAGGGGCACGACAAACAGCAGGCCCAGGGTATAGCCCACTTGCGTCAGGGTGACGATCAGCCCGGCCGCCTTGGCCGACAGGCCCGTCGAAGCGCTGATTGGCCCGACGAGGGTTTGCGCGTAGTACAGATTGGCGACGATCAGGCCGGAAGCGATGGCCAGCAGCAGCACCATGGCGGGCGAAATGTCGTGGGGAGCAGACGGTGAGGCCTTGTTCATGTTGTTTCCTCGGTTCGATAGGGATGTTGCCATTCTAGGCAAAGCTGAGGCAAAGATAATTAGGGCATAATCCGCTTATACTTTTCACATAACATGAACAATTAAACGGAAGCTCTCCCATGGACAAGATCAAGGCCATGCAAACCTTCGTGCGCATCGTCGAGGCCAACAGTTTTTCCAAGGCGGCCGAAACCTTGAATTTGCCACGCGCCGCGCTGACGGCCACGCTGCAAAAGCTGGAAGCCTATCTGGGCACGCAATTGCTGCAGCGAACCACGCGCCGCCTGTCGCTGACACCGGAAGGGGCCGAATACTTTCGCCACTGCATCGACATCCTGAAAGCCGTCGATACGGCGGAACTGGCGTTTCGCGGCCCGGACGCGAAAAAACCGCGCGGCTTGCTGCGCATCAACCTGCCCAATACCGTGGGCCGGCGCCTGATCATTCCCCATATCGCGCAATTCCATGCCGCCTGGCCGGACGTGCAATTGCAGCTGAGCCTGACTGACCGCCTGGTCGACCTGACGCAGGAAGGCATCGATTGCGCCTTGCGCGTGGGCACCTTGCAAGATTCCGCCTTCATCGGCAAGCAGATCGGCCTGATGCGTTTCGTCACGTGCGCCTCGCCCGCCTACCTGGCGCAACATGGCACGCCGCACACCCTGGCCGATCTGGCAGTGCACCGGGGCATCATTCATTACTCGGGCCGCACGGGACGCGCCTTCGACTGGGATTTCCAACAAGGCAAGGAAGTCGTACGCGTGCAGATGGCCGGCCCCATCGCCGTCAACGACGCGGACGCCAGCGTTGATTGCGCACTGCAAGGGCTCGGTGTGGCGCAGGCGGCCATGTACCAGGTGCGCGCGCACCTCGACAGCGGCGCGCTGGTGGCCGTGCTGCCCGACTGTCCGCCGACGCCCATGCCGATGTCACTGCTGACGCCGCAAGGCCGCCTGGCCACGCCCAAGCTGCAGGCGTTTGCCGGCTGGATCACGGCCTTGCTGGCTGCCCACCCCGACGTGCAACTGCCTATGCCCAAGATTTGAGGCAAAAAAAAGCCCGCTACAGGAGCGGGCTGAATCTATTTTCTTGGAGGAGAATAGAGGAGACGAATGAATTATGCTGCATCGCGGCATATCAATCCAATTGATTGTTGAAATGATAGAAATACGCGAAACGAATAACTACTGTTTACCCCAAAGCAAAAGCTGGGGTCAGACCCGACGGGTCTGACCCCGCATTCATTACTTCGCTGTCGCCGCCACCGGCGTCGCCTTCACATCCGCGGCATACGGCAAGACCTTGGACGCCAGGCGGGTGTCGGCCTTGATCAGCGCCACTTCATCGGCCAGGATGCGCGCCGCTTCGTTCAGCAGCACGTCCTTGGCGCTCTTGGCCGCCGTTTCGGCGTCCAGCTCGGCGCTCAGGGCCCGTTCGTCACCCTGCAAGCCGTCATCGGTGCGCAAGGCGCCCTTCACGGCGGCGATCTGCTTGGCCGTCTTGCTTGCCGCTTTCGCGCCCTTCAGCACGTCCTTCGGATCGGGAATCACCACCAGGTCGTCGGCAGGATTCGAAATCTGCGCGATCAGGCGTTTTTCACGGGCCTTGGCGCGCGCTTCCTGCGCATCGCGCTCCTTGCGGCGCACGGTTTCATTGAGCGAAATCTGGTTTTCCTTGCGCTGCTTGACGACGAGAGCGATGTCATCGAGCAGGTACTGGAAATCCTTGTCCTTGGCCACGCGCGCTTCATGCTTCTTGTCCAGCAGCGGCACGATATCCTTCAGGTCGCCCGTCGGCATGTACGGCGCCGGCTTGATGGCCACCCATGGCAGGGCATTGTCATAGCTCGATTCGCCGAAGTTTTCCGTATCCGACATGGCTGGCAGCTTGATGTCGGGGGTGACGCCGCGCAACTGCGTGGTGCCGCCATTGATGCGGAAGAACTGGGCGATGGTCATTTTCAGCTCGCCGAAGCGGGCTTTCTCGCTGCCGCCGAAACGGTCCAGGTTGAACAAGGTTTGTACGGTACCCTTGCCGAAGCTGCCTTCGCCGATGATGACGCCACGGCCGTAATCCTGCACGGCGGCGGCGAAAATTTCGGAAGCCGAGGCCGAGCCGCGGTTGATCAGCACGCCCATCGGACCATCCCAGGCCAGGCCCGTATTGGTATCGCTTTCCACGTCGACCTTGCCTTCGGCATTGCGCTGCATCACGACAGGACCCTTGTCGATGAACAGGCCCGTCAGTTCGACGGCTTCGTTCAACGAACCGCCGCCGTTATTGCGCAAGTCGATCAGGACGTTGTCGACCTTGTCCTTCTTCAACTCGGCCAGTAAACGGCTGACGTCGCGCGTGGCGCTTTTAAAGTCTTTGTCACCACGGCGGCGCGCTTCGAAGTCCTGGTAGAACGTCGGCAGGGCAATGACGCCGATGCGGCGCTTGACGCCGTTGTCGCGCACTTCGATGATCGATTTCTTCGCTGCCTGCTCTTCCATGCTGATTTTCTTGCGCACCAGCGGCAGGACGACGTGCTTGGCGTCGGGGCCGGCATCGGCCGGCAGGATGTCGAGGCGCACGACGGAATCCTTGGCGCCGCGGATCAATTGAACCACGTCGTCAATGCGCATGCCCAGCACTTCGGTGATGGGGCCGCTTTCGCCCTGCCCCACGCCGACGATGCGGTCGCCCACTTTCAGCTTGCCCGACAGGCCGGCCGGACTGCCCGGCACGACTTCGCGCACGACCGTGTATTCGTCGCGCGTCTGCAGCACGGCGCCGATGCCTTCGAGCGACAACCGCATGGCGATGTCGAAGTTATCGGAAGCGCGCGGGCCCAGGTAATTGGTGTGCGGTTCGATCGACATGGCGTAGGCGTTCATGAAAATCTGGAACACGTCTTCGCTGTTGAGCTTGCGCGCACGGGTCGTGTAGCTTTCGTAGCGCTTGTCCAGGGTCTCGCGGATGGCCTTGTCTTCCTTGCCCGCCAGTTTCAGCCGCAGCCAGTCGTTCTTGACGCGCTTGCGCCACAGGTCGCGCACTTCCTCGTCATTCTTCGGCCAGGCGGCCTTTTCGCGGTCGATCTGGTAGCTCTCGTCGGCGGCAAAGTCGAACTTGGTTTTCAACAATTCACGGGCATACGCCATGCGCTCGTCGAAACGCTGCTGGTACAAGTTATAGATGGCAAACGGCGACGTCAGATCTTCATTGATGATGGCGTCGTCGAGCTTGGTGCGCAGCGGGGCGAAACGGTCGATGTCGGCTTGCACGAAAAACAGTTTTTCCGCGTCCAGGGACTTAAAGTATCGGTCGAAGATTTTCTCGGACATGGCGTCGTCGAGCGGCATGGCCTTGTAATGGACGCGCGTCAATACGCGCGATGCCCACAAGGCGGCCTGCGTTTGCTGGGCCAGCGGCTTCATGGGGGGCGGAGGAGCGGCGCTCTTGTCCGTCTGGGCTGCGCCAGCGTTGGCTGACAGGGCAAGCACCAGGGTGACCAGCATCATTTGCTTCTTCATCGGCTTCTCCGAAAATTAGTTGAATCAATTCCAGGCGGCGCAGCTATTCATGCGCCAGCCAGCAAGACAGTAAGGGGAATACACGACTGGTCTGCATATTATTCTACAGGATACGGCCTGGCAGTCTCCCAAGGAATATCAGTTTCTTCCCGGAAGCTTAAACGCGGATTAAGGACGGCGCCTCATTCATTACAAAGTGAAACATTCGTGACAAAAATTGCATCGCCTTTTAGCGATGAGTGCCAAAACGCATCATTGAAAACAAAAAAGTCAATGAGTCGCTTTTGCAATCCTTGATATGGATGATGTTTTTACGCGAAATATTAATTCCTGCGTGAAACACTTAGTAACAAAAGGCAAGCAACATGCTATCATCGCGCCCTGAAATCCAGCTTGCCTGTGCGCGGCTCCCACAGCCGGCGCGCCTCCGTTTCAGCAGTATCCCCACCAGATCCCCTCCCCGCGTGTCATGTCATGACCAGGAATGGCCGAGCTGATTACCCTTTGCCAGACTCAAACTATGCCTACAATTTCGTTCTCCCCCCGCCACTGGAGTGTCGGCGGCAAGATTACCGTGTTCACGTTTGCCCTCGTCAGCCTGATCCTCGCCAGCCTGACGACCTTGATCAGCATCCGCACCTCAACTGCCCTGGAACAGCGCGCCGAAGCGGCCGTCACCAGCGAACTCAATAGCGTCATGACGACCACGCAAGTGTTCCATACGGCCATGGTCAACGAGGCGGCCAGCTTCGCGCGCCTGTTCGCGGCCGAATTTCCCGGCCCGTTCACGGTCGACACGGGTGCCATGGTGGCCGTCGCCGGCAAGGCCACGCCGGCGCTGGCCAACGGCGGCAAGGTGCTCAACCTCGACACAGCCCTGGTCGACCGCTACACGGCCCAGACGGGCGTGATCGCCACCATTTTTGCCGCCAATGGCGATGAATTCGTGCGCATCAGCACCTCGCTGAAAAAGCAGGATGGCGAACGGGCCATCGGCACCCAGCTCGACCACAACCACCCCAGCTATGCGCCGCTGCGCGCGGGCCAGCGCTTCGTTGGCATGGCCACCTTGTTTGGCAAGCAATACATTACGCAATACGATCCCGTGCGCGACGCGGGCGGCAAGGTGGTCGGCGTACTGTTCATCGGCCTGGACATCAGCAAGAATCTGGCCATGCTGAAAGAGAAGATTCGCCAGGTCAAGATCGGCCAGACGGGCTACATTTATATCGTCGACACGGCCCCCGGCGCCAACTACGGCCACCTGGTGCTGCACCCGAACAGCGAAGGCAAGAGCGCGCTCGAGTTCAAGGCCAGCGACGGCCGATTGTTCATCCAGGACATGCTGGCGCAAAAAGACGGCGCCATGCGCTACACGTGGACGGCGCCCGGTGAAACGGCTGCCAGCGCGCGCGAAAAGCAGCTGTATTACCGTCAATTCAAGGATTGGCAATGGATCATCGCGGGCGGCACGTTCACGGACGAGATCACGGCGGAAGCGCGCCAGATGCGCAACCAGCTGGCCGTTTCCGGCTTCATCGCCCTGCTCGTCTTCGCCCTGCTGCTGTACTGGCTCGTGCGCACCCTCGTGTCGCGCCCGCTGGCCGCCGCCGAAACGGCCGCCGCGCAAATCGCCGCCGGCGACCTGACGGTGCACCTCGACACCAGCAGCCTGGATGAAATCGGCCGCCTGCTGCTGGCCATGAACCGCATCAGCGACAACCTGTCGCAAGTGGTCGGCAACGTGCGCGGCAGCGCCGGGCAAATCGCCACGGCGTCCGGTGAAATCGCCAGCGGCAACCTGGACCTGTCGAGCCGCACGGAACAGCAAGCCAGTTCGCTGGAAGAAACGGCCGCATCGATGGAGGAACTGAGTTCCACCGTGCGCCAGAACGTCGATCACGCGCAGCAGGCAAGCCGGCTGGCGCACGACTCATCCAGCCTGGCAGCGACAGGCGGCGCGGCCGTGGCACAGGTGGCCAGCACCATGGACGCCATCCGCAGCTCGTCAAGCAAGATCGCCGACATCATCGGCGTCATCGACGGCATCGCCTTCCAGACGAATATCCTGGCCTTGAACGCGGCCGTGGAAGCGGCCAGGGCCGGCGAGCAGGGACGCGGCTTTGCCGTCGTCGCCACCGAGGTGCGCACCCTGGCGCAGCGCTCGACGGCGGCGGCAAAAGACATCAAGGACCTGATCCAGGCGTCGGCCAGCACGGTGGACCTGGGCCACGCCCAGGTGAGCCAGGCCAGCGTCACCATGGACACCGTCGTGGCCAGCGTGCAGCAAGTGAGCACCATCATGGCCGAAATCGCGCAGGCCAGCGAAGAGCAGCGCAGCGGCATCGAGCAAGTCAACCAGGCCATCGCCCAGATGGACCAGGTGACCCAGCAGAACGCGGCCCTCGTGGAAGAAGCGGCCGCGGCCGCCGACGCCTTGCAGGAGCAGGCGCAGGAGCTGAACCAGGTGGTGAGCGTATTCAAGCTGTAAAGCGGGGCCGGTGCTAAGATGGCGCAAATCACCTTGCCAGGAGACGCGATGCACGACGACTATGTTTTGATTGCCCGGCTGATGATCCCCACGGATGCGCACGTCATCCGCGGCTGCCTGGCAGCGGCCGGCATCGACGTGCTGCTGACGGACGACCAGCACATGCAGGCCGACATGCTGCTGGCGGCCGCCATCGGCGGCGCCCGCGTGATGGTGCGCGAGCACGACGTGGCGCGCGCCAATGACATCCTGGCCGCCTTCGAGCGGGGCGACCTGGCGCTGTCGGACGATGCCGACGTGGGCGCGCCCGTCGCCGATTAAGTACACCTATCAAAACCTACTGCGCATCGTAATTTGCGGTCTGCGATGCTCACTGTACCTTCGTACAGTTGCGCTTCTTAATCACAACTTCCTTCCGCTCGCTACGGTTTTGCTAGGCGTTGTAAATCAGGCATAGAAACAGCGCCCGCAAGCCTGGCGGTAACTCTCGTTGCCGCCTATGCTGATCTGCTCGCCTTCCTTGATGCGGCGGCCCTGCTCATCCACGCGGATGTTCATCGTGGCCTTCTTGCCGCAAGTACAAATATTCTTCAATTCCTCGATATCGTCGGCCAGCGCCAGCAGGTAGGCCGAGCCGGGGAACGGTTCGCCCTTGAAATCCGTACGCAAGCCGTAGCAGATGACGGGCACGCCCTTCACTTGCGCCAGCTGGTGCAGCTGCTGCACCTGGGCCGTGCTGAGAAATTGCGCCTCGTCCACCAGCAAACAAGCCACCTGGGGAATATCGTCGAGGAAATTCGTGTAGGCATGGAAGATATCGACCTGGCGCTGCGGGCCCAGGCGCGACGTGACACGTCCCACGCCGTAGCGGCTGTCGATGGCGGCCGTGTACAGGCGCACCTGCTGGCCCTGCTCTTCATAGTTGTGCGCGACCTGCAACAAGGCCGTCGACTTGCCCGCGTTCATCGCGGAATACCGGAAATAAAGTTTTGCCACTGCCGCCTGCCCTGTCTGAGTAATTTCAATACTATTTAGTATCTTTTCGAGGCGTGATTATAAATCGCAATGGCGGGCTTGCGGCAGCTTAATAGTCGCGCCATTGGCGCGGCAAGCGGGATAAAAACGGCGCATACTCGCATCGCGAACCTTGTTGCCGATATGCGAAGCGCGCATATGCAAGCATATAAACATTCGTTCGCCGCACTCGTCCACCCGCCT